>JAAYIO010000073.1 GCA_012523385.1 Methanomicrobiales archaeon | reverse complement strand
TGGTGCAGATTCCTCATGCATCCCTTCTCGGGATGAATATTGGGGAGATATATCAGTATCCGGAACACCTGCAATGGGAGAATTTCTGGGACGGTGTGGTTGCCGGGGAGATTCAACAGTTTGAAGCGAATTATGTCCTAAGAGACGGCACCTTTTTACCGGCTGATGTGATGGTTGATTATGTGCATCTTGGTGACATGGAGTTTGCCTGTTTCTTTGCGAATGACATCTCCCAGCGCAGGGAGGCAGAGAATGCCCTCAAAGAGTCGCTTGTTGAGAAGACGACGCTCCTGCAGGAGGTCCATCACCGGGTTAAGAACAATCTTGCCCTCATCTCATCGATGATCCAGATGCAGATGCGCACTCTGGATGATGAACAGGCGAGAGCATCACTCACCGGGACGGCAAACCGTATCATCTCGATGGCAATGGTTCACGAGAGTATCTACCGCTCACGAAATATCACTACGATTGATGCCCATGAGCATTTAACGGCGCTCGTAAACGAGATCATTCCCAACTTCTCACTTGGGAAGATTATCGAGTATGATGTGGATGCCCATGGCTGTACCCTTGATCTAAACTCCGGCATTCTTTATTCACTCATTGTCACCGAACTCATTACCAATTCCATTAAATATGCATTTGAAGGGCGTGATTCAGGAAAAATCTCGGTTACGATGACGTGCAACAACACAGAGAAGGTGCTCCTTGTCATCGATGACGGAGTGGGGATAGCAGAGGACGTCGATCCCTTCTGTCATCCTTCTCTGGGGATGAATATCGTTCAGAGCGTGGTCACCGATCAACTGGGTGGCACCATTGAACTTGTTCGTGGCAATGGGACTACGTGGATTCTGAGATTCCCGGTATCAAAAGCATAATTTTGGTGGTTCTGAGGCTTTTGGCTGAATAATCCCTAATTTTCCCAAAGAAAATCTGGTCATCTCAGTCAGGTATATCTTCCGCACATTTTTTACGTTTCCCGCTGTAAATACTCAGATGGAGTTATTCTATGGTACAACTGACTGATGATCTGATTGAAGCCTTCAATGCAATACGCGTCATTCCCTTTGCAACCGCGGGCATTGATGGCGCCCCCAATGTAGCTCCCATGGCGGGAAAGGAACTTGTTAACCGGGATACGATTCTTGTGATGGACAACTTCATGCAGAAGACGGTCGCAAACATCCGGGAAAATCCACGGGCTGCGATTTATCTCTGGGGCGAGGGGGTGAAGGGCTGTTTCCAGATTCACGGCGATGTGACGTATGTTACTGAGGGTGAGCAGTTTGAGGCGTTCCGTCAAAAGACGCTTGCCCGGATGCCGAAGGCACCTGCTAAAGGGATGCTTGTCATTAAAATTACCGACGTTTATACCTGCTCTGCAGGGCCCGGCGCCGGCGATAAGATCCTCTGAACCATGCGTTTGCATGGTTAAATCTTTTTTTTAACGTAGCAGACTGCAATCTTGCATTGTTCGTTTGCCCGTTTGTGTTCATTCGCCTGAGGCGACTATCCGCTACAGAGATCAACCATCATCATTTTTTCATCTGGATGCTCAATTTGGCACACTAAGAATCCCTTTACTCCTTCTTACTGCCAAAGTCAGGGGATTGAAATAAACACCACCATTTATTAATTCTTGCAAATAGTGTTCCGGTTCCAATCCCATTCTGGCATCCGAAAAAAATAAAAAATTTTATTTAGGCCTCTTTAAACGTAATATCTGGTCTTTTGAATAATTTTGCTAACAGTGCATGGATAATGGCAATGGGGAGAAAAATTATGGTGCCTATCATCATGCCGATTTCACATAGAGCACACCACTTCGTGTATCGGGTTTGCCTCTAAACCTATTCAAAAAAGAACTCCATGGAATAGTAGTCGCGTTTCCAAGCATCATAATTCGTATCGATGCGAGAATGCCTTTTGCTTCTGGAAGCCCATACATTTCGATAATCCGTTTCCAGGTCTTTTCAGACGGATTCCCTCTGGAATCGGCGTAATGCTGGCCAAATAGGACTGCAAACGTTTCTTTTTCAGGAATATCATCGCTTACTCTGGCCAGCATATTTTGGATTTCTTCATTGGTCATGCCTGCTTCAAGAACCATCTTTGTATGGGCATAGGAACATACGGCACATCCGTTTACCTCGGTTACCGCAAGCATGATACGCTCAATAAACTGCTTACTCAAAAGCTCATTTTTCTTACTATAAAGAAGATCAGAGGCGGAAAAAAATGCAAGATACATTATCCTCTAAAATTTAGTTAAAGAATATAGTTTTTTACCAAAATTATCTGCCATATCTTTGCACTCCTACCAGTATGTATGAGTAATTGTTTTTGACTTATATCATATGTCAGATTAAAACACCTGTATCCATACCGGAACGGTATTTGTTCGCACAAATGGGTATTTTTTAACCAATCTGAGTTTGCCTGGTTATAATGCATGGAAATAGAGTTGATTATTTTATCTGGGAGTAGTGTCCTCCTTGGATTCTTCTCTCTCGTGCACGATTCTTTTGATTAAACAGGAGGTGACTGCATGCATACACTCCCTGAGGAGGGGCGTCCGACTATTTAAATAACCGTGATTCAGAGATTAGATTCATTATAATCCATGCTACCGCTCTTAAAACCGTCTAAATCGAGTGCCACATGTCGGAATCCCAGAGTATGGAATGCCCTGCTGATGGCATCCCGAAGTACAAAAATACGTTCTGCGGATTCGGGGTCGATTTCGATGCGTGCTACATCCCCATGGACTCTGACCCGCACCTGTTTTGCGCCGGCAACATATAGTGCCTCTTCTGCCCGTGCAATGCGGGCGAGAAGCTCTGGTTCAAGGCAATCACCATAGGGAATTCGTGTGGCAAGGCAGGATGCGGATGGCTTTGCATATTCGGGGATGCCATGCATCTTTGCGATGGCCCGGATGTCATCTTTGGTGATACCTGCCTCAACAAAAGGATGGGTAATGCCTGCCGCAAGGCCCGTCTGGTAGCCGGGGCGGTATCCGGTGAGATCATCGGCATTCGTCCCGTCTGCGATGGATACAAATCCCTGTTCATCTGCTACCTTGCGGAGAATCCAGGCACTCTCCTTTTTGCAGATGGTACAGCGGTTCTTCGGGTTCATCCTGAATTCGGGATCGATAAGGATATCAGATTTTTTGACAACGAGTTGGAGTTCTTCCCGTGCGGCGATGTCACGGGCAGCTTTTTCCTCACGTAAGGGGAGAAGGGGGCTTGTTATCAGGCAGCAGGCGGTATTCTTGCCCAGAACCTCACGTGCGACAATTGCGAGGACTATGCTGTCGATACCGCCTGAATATGATACCAGCAGTGATTTTTTGTCTCTGATTGCCGCCCGCAGGCGTGTGTAACGTTCCTGTCTTCGTTCTGTCATAACCTCGCTACCTCCGGTCCGGATGATATGATAGCTTTTGGTTCGGCTTTGGTAAAATTTGTTGCTGTACGGGGAATAATGATACCCCTGCATCTTATCAGATGCCTGTATCAACCGTTTGCGAAAAAATCACCCTGATTGTATTCCATGCAGGCAGCCCATCATAGTATTCTCCGGTAAGTTGTACCTCAACACAGTTGGAGAGTGCTGGTGTTTGACCCATCTACACAGGGGAAGATGAGACGTTTGGTACCTTATTCTGCTCCTTCTGGTTCACTCCATCAACAGCCACGGAAAATGACGGGTTTATCCGTCATTTCATGCATTACTGCTGAAGAAGGAGAGAGAGCTCCTTTACATCTGCTACACGGCCCGAGACTTTTAATTCACCGTTTATGATGAGTGCCGGTGTGAGCATCACCCCGCGGTCCATAATTGCATTGATGTCTTCAACCTTGATGATCTCTGCTTCTGTTCCGGTCTCTTTCACGGCTGTTTCAACATTTTTTAGAAGGCGTTTGCATTTCATGCATCCGGTTCCTAACACTTCAATTGTTTTCATAATTTCATCATTTTTTTACTATGCTGCAAATATTGCATCTGCATAGGTTTCTCCGGCAGGTGTCTGCCGTATTCGCTTCATAACGCTTGTTACACAGTAGGGTATGTTCCGGTTCATCAACCCATTCTCCCGTTCACCCAAAGAATGTCCCATAGATAAGTCCCGCTATCGTTGAAAACAGAATCACCAATGCTACGTAGGTGGCTGTTTTCTTTGCACCCATGATTCGGGTGAGAACAAGAATAGAGGGCAGGCTGATCGTTGGTCCTGAGAGCAGAAGGGCAAGTGCCGGGCCGCCTGCCATCAACCCCTGCGTATAGCCGAATGTCCCGCCAATGATGGGCACTTCAAGCAGAGTCGGCATGTAAAGAATAGCCCCGACAACTGCCCCTAAAAATACCGAACCAACAGAGTTTGTTCCAAAGAATGGCTGGAAGGTTTCAGGCGGGAGGAAGAATGCAATAACCCCGACAATGAACGTACCGCCAACGAGGATGGGGAAGATCTTCTTGACCAAATCCCATATTTCATATCCCCATTCGGTCACTTCGTCGCGTTCAAAGAAGTATATCAAAAGAACCGCAATCCCGAGCGTTAACAGGTATATCACTGCAAGACGCAGCACCATATCGAGTGATGAGGCACCGATGATCAAAACAAGGATGAGCATCACAAAGAATGCGGGGTTTACCCAGCGTGGACGCTCCTCTCTCACCCCCGCTGGTGTGACTGACATCGTTGCGGCGGCACTTCGTGCTTCTGTATCGTATTCTTTGAAGATTGTTGCCATAATAAGGCCGATTACGATTGCCATCAGAACCGCAAACACTGCCCGTGCAATCCCGATATCTGCTCCCAGCACGGTTGCGGTGTAGATGATGGCAAGAATGTTGATTGCGGGGCCGGCAAAAAGAAAGGTAATAGCCGGCCCGATACCACTGCCTTTCTTCATAATCCCTGCAAACATCGGGAGAATGGTGCACGAACAGACGGCAAGCACAATGCCTGACACCGATGCGATACCATATGATACTGATTTCCTTGCATCGGGACTGAAATACTTCAGTATGGCATCTTTTTTGATAAATGCAGCAATCGCCCCTGCAATAAAGAATGCCGGAACAAGGCAGGTCAGCGTATGGGCGGCGAGATACTCGATAACAGCGTTTAGCCCGGAGATGAGTGATCCAGTGATGTAATCTGCCATGGTCAGGCCCCTAATTGTTCAAATTATGTTGAACTAAACTGGACGATGAACATATATAAAAGTAATTCAAGATTTCTTGAACAATACGTGGTAGGTGGATCTGATGAACTATCGTCCCAGACACCTGCTACCGACCCTGATACGGTGAGAATACAATGAAACCACCATACTGTAGTGAAATTCCTGCCGAAGCACTGGAAACAATTGCCGGACAGGGAGGTCTCGATGGTATTGTCTCAGCCCTTCCGGACGATGTGATCATTGCACGGGTACGGGCCTTTCACCGTGCCTGCGCAGATGTGTACCGCGTCAAAATTATAGAGATGCTTCGTGTTCAGCCCCTCTGTGTCTGCATCATTCGGGAAGCGCTCGGAATAAGCAAATCAAAACTCTCCTACCACCTCAGGATTCTCCTAGAAACGGGGATGATCACAGGTACCGCAAAAGGAACGTGGATTGTTTATGAACTGACTGAATACGGGATGTTTTGCTCTTCTGTGAATGCGAAAATCGGCCTCTACCCGGTGGGTCAGGGTAATGATGAATGAAAGGGAGTATCTCACTGTTCTGATAACCTGTTCTGGTTTGTCAAATGCCGGAAAATGCACCACACAAGCGGCACTGATGCTGCGTCAGCGAAATCCTGATCTGGATGATTATCATATTGTTGCATCCGGAACCGAGTCGATGACTGTTCTGGAAGGGATTGAAAGAGAGTCTCTGAAGGTATTTGTCATTGACGGGTGTGAGGATTTCTGTGGGAGAAAAAAGGCAGAGAGGTGCGGTTTTATCCCTGATTTTCATGTGGTGGCAACTGCATGCGGGGTGATAAAATTCGGTATGGATAAACCGATATTTCGTGATATTGAAGCAGTCTGTCGTGCAACTGAAAAAGAAATGCGCCGGTAACCCGCAAACCCGTGTGATGTCTGAACCTATTTTTTTAATCAGGAACAGGGCCGCACTATTTTGTTATCTCATCTGTATGGGAAGATGTGTGCTGAAAAAGGCAGATGCATTGTTTCCTTGTGCAAATAGATGAATATGAATCTGTTGGGGTGAGAGGAGCACACGCCCCTCCTCTTTCACCCCTATTCGGCCCCTTTTCCGGGTCGCATCCTGAGCCATTTAGGAAACTGAAGCCCGGTCTCGATAGCAATGCTCCGGAATAATGTCATGAAAATGATAGAAACGATGGACCATTCTGTGGAATATTGGGGGGCAATACCAAGCAGGAGTACGTAAAGAATTGCGCCAACGAGCACCGGGGTGACAAAGAGCTCTTCTGATGCAATTACCATTGGCGGCGTACCGGTGAGGAGGTCCCGGATAATTCCGCCGGTGCATGCGGTGATAAATCCCATGATCACTGCTACTTCCCCGGAATGGCCAAGTGCCAGTGTCTTGTCAATGGCCGCAACAGAGAAGATGGCGACACCGATTGCGTCTGCATACAGGAGTGTCTTTCCCATTCTTTCCCGAAAGATGGATGAAAAGAGGAATGCCACAATGCAGGCAAGAATTGCAATCCAGACGACCATGAAATCTTCGACCCAGAACACCGGGATGTTGAGCGTGATGTCACGCAATGTCCCTCCGCCAATGGCGGTCACTACGCCAAGGACAAAGACGGTAAGGATGTTTGAATCCTGCCGGGCACCTGCCAGCACCCCGGATATGGCAAAGGCAGCGACGCCCACAATGACAATAAATATGGGGATATCAGTCATTCCAGATACGTAATGGGGCCTAAGAGATATTAAGACGTTTGTGGAGAGCATCAGCCGTCTGGTTATGTCTGAACTTTCCCTCATCTGGATAGGGTATTGTGGAAGAGGGGCGGGACGAAATCCACTTTTCGGACAAACGGGTGTCCGGATGGAAAGCCCGCTATCAGTTACAAAAAAGGAGGATTGGGATTTCTGAGGTCACTTTTATATCAGTTGTGGATTGCGTAAACGATGTTTACGGTTGCGGTCACATCAAGGGTACCCGCCTCGATGGGTGTTGGTGCGTAGGACTTAACTGCCCCTCCCCCGACGTATGCGTTCGAATCTGCATAGGCCATCGGGGTTGAACTGCCGTATGTCGTGACGTCCTGCACGCCGGTGATGGTCACGCCAAGGGCACCTGCGAGGGTATCAGCATCGCCGCGGGCCTGTGCAACCGCTGCAACCAGTGCCTTTGCACGCAGAGACTGTGCCTTTTCATCACTGATGGTAAACCGGACAGAGTTCACGTTGTTTGCGCCGCTCATCACCGCGGTATCGATGATCTCACCGGCACGACTGACATCGTTATACGTGACCGTTACGGTATTTGAGACTACATAAACCTCTTTTTTGCCGCGGAAAGGGCTGTCATCACCCGGTGTTTGAGAGTACATGTAGTAACCGGATGTCTGAATTTTTTCTGATTCAATACCGAGTTTTTTCAGGTCACTGATGACCTTAGCAGTCTTTTGTGCATTTTCCTGCTGGGCGGTGACCGGGTTTGTGTGGGTCGTCTGGACACCAACAGAGATGATCACTTCATCCGGGGTGGTAGTAACCGATCCGGTGCCGGATACGGTAATCGAGGGAATATCTTTAACTTCTGCAGCGGCTCCGGGGATTACCAGGCAGCACACCATAAGCAGACAGAGGGTGAACCATTTCATGTTCGTTGTCATATGCACTAATGAACGTGGTTTAAATATAATACTGTCTTTGACTTCGAATTTGTTTGAACATATCTCTGACTGAAATATGTTCTGCCCGGAGGGGGCGATTATCTCGTGTGGTACACTTTCTGTCTCTTGTGATAGTGATTGGAACCTCATTTGTATGCCATAATGTCCTGATGGATAGATTTCGTGTTCATTAAAGGCTTAATTGGTTGCGATGGCCCGACATCATATTTTGTGTATCATCTACAGCATCGGCGGTTATCCGCCGGGTTCGTCACGCCGGTTGCGTTATCGGTTGGATGGAGTGAAAGGTGATGAATCCCTATTTCGGTAGAGTCCCTTGATACTTGGACACTGAATACCTGAATTAGCGTTATGTTTATTAAGTCAACCTGCTAATGTTGACGCATGTCATTTACCCTGTCAGACCGTCAGTTTCAATTCTGGCAACTGCGCCGTGATGGTCTCGCAAATATTAAAATTGCAGAAGAGTTCAAAATTTCCCGACAGGCTGTTTCAAAGGCACTTCTCACGATGGACGAAAAGGTTGAGAATACCCTCTTAATGATGGCCCATGCAAACCAGATTGAGGTGGAACGGTATAATGGGGAAAAAGGTGTCCTCTTTGGACGGTCTGTGCCGTTCAATGCAGAGACCATCGTATTCGTATCGGCAAAGCACGGCGTGCAGGTCTGGTACGAGCAAGAAGGAGACTGCGGTTCATGCACCCGCTACCGGGAGTGTATTGAACTGCTCTGGGATTTTGCGGATGAACTGCATCTTTCCCTCACAAAGACCGATGACCCGACACGGCTTGCCGATGAGTTGTTTGCGAAGCTCAGGGGGATGGTCTGATGATATCTTGTGAAGATACGCTACACGATGAATGCATGGGATGGTGTCCGTGCGAGCAGCAGATGGCCGGGAAGATGGCGAAAAGGCCCATCACCGGAATGGATGATGCTGCTGGTAAACGAAACCCTGTGTTTCTCGCTGACTTCAGCTGGTGGAACTGCTACCACAACCAACTTCTTGTAATTGCACTCCTCGCTTCGGTTGTTTCAATGGCCCTCCTTTCTCTCGTGGGAGGTCCTCTGGCTTTTGTCTGGGTCAGCATTGCTATAGGAGTGGCTATTGCAATGATCGCCTTCGCCGCACATTTTTCAACGTGGTATGCAGATATTGCCGCGGGAAAATGGCGACGAGAGGCGGTGTCCAAGATAAAGCGTCTCTTCAGGTGTTTGTCAGGACCGGTTTTCACCTTGATTGCCATCATCTATCTGGGATGGTTAATCCATCTGGGAGTTTTTGACATCATGGGAGGGCCGTTTGCGATCATTGGAGGAATCTTCTTTGCCGGTGCTCTTATCAACTGGTTTGCGTACGCGATGACGGTTCGCTGGGAAAGGCAGCACCGGTTAGTTTTGATAAAAAAGTGGGGATCATGGGATGCGGTGAATCCGGCAATGACCGATGATATTTGAGCAGGACAGAGAAGATGGGGGATGTATGACAAAATTTACTGTCGTTGTTCCCTGCTCCATGTTTCAAAATCTTCTTTTTTATTCCCTTTATCGAGGACGTTAAATGACATATAAGGGTATCAGAAGTTTTTCGAAGTTTCTCTTTTCACCCGGCACCGTATGAAAAAAATTGGTCTTTACTAACGCCATAATATGAATCGTCTGTCTCATCAATGTATTTCAGAGAGTAATAAAAGATCAAAAGTGGGTGACGTTGAGATAAATAGACAATTTATAACTGAATGCTCTGAGAAATAATTGGCAATTTTAAAGTAATGGTACGGAGCATGATCACTATGGATATCACTTTTCTTCAGGACCCCCAGTTTTTTGCTCTGGTGATCATCCCCATTCTGATCTTCTGTGCCCGAGTCGTTGATGTCACCTTTGGGACACTCCGCATCATATTCATCTCGCGGGGAATGAAATTTTTTGCGCCGGTCGTTGGCTTCTTTGAGATACTCATCTGGCTGGTTGCCATTGGGCAGATATTTCAGAATGTCGGGAGTATCGTCAATATGCTCGCATATGCTGGCGGGTTTGCAGTCGGCAACTATGTTGGTATCATCGTTGAGGAGCGGATGGCGATGGGGTTCAACCTTGTTCGAATCATCACCCAGCATGATGCAGGGGAACTGATCTCTGCATTCAACGAAAAAGGATTCGGGGTGACGGTGGTGGATGGGGACGGTAAACGCGGGGCGGTGAAACTGATATTTTTGGTTGTGAAACGAAAAGACGTCGAAACTGCTCTCGAAATGGTCCAGCGCTTCAACCCGAATGCATTCTACACCATTGCAGATGTCCGCTCTGCGAAAGGAGGGGTCATGCCTGATTCCTCCCTGAAACCGTGGCAACAGCGGTTTGGACGGCAAAAAGGGAAGTGATAAGGATGGGGTTCAGTCCTCATCTGTTTTCTGACTTGCCAACAAACAAATGTTCTGGTATGATTGATTTAAAAGAGTGATGAATATTAGTATCGCCCATTCTAGTGATTCTCGCGAAAAAATATGAAAATACGATGCCGGATTGTCCGGCATCGCAATCACATCTCTTTCACTCACCATCGGCGGCAGATGAGGACAACACCTGCTGCCCCGCCAATGACGGTGACAAATCCCATTGGACTCTTCTGTGGAGGAGTGGCGCTTTCTGTCGGTGTAGTTTTCTCTTCTTCAGGGACAGCCGTCACCTCTGGTTCTGTCGTCACAGTGATTTCGATATCAGTTGTTTCTGTCCTGTTCTCTACAACAGGGGCCTGTGTCACCGAAAAGTTACCCGTACCTTCAGCGATGGCAAAAGAGGAAAACCCGGGCGTTGTGGCCGTGAAGGATACCCATCCGCCCTCCTCCTTCATTACCGATGTGGGCAATTCCTGCCAGACTCCATCGTGGAAACGCCATAAGGAAATATGTGCCGGAGTTATTCCTTCTGCTCTTAGCCATGCCGCGGGAATATGGAAGGCAAACTCAGCTTCACTTATTTGATCAGCAGACATGCCAGTGAGTTCAACTGTGATATACTGGTAGACCTGTCCCGTGAGTCCCTCCGGGCCGGATGGAGAGGGGTTCACGGTGAGGAGGAACCTCCCTGTGCCTTCTGCCGCTGTGATCATGACCTGCTGCACCGCAGACCCGGTAAAGTGGAGCGTCGCTCTTCCTCCTGCACTCAGCGCTGATGACGTTGCCATGCCCGCTGAGCCGTCACTCCCTCCGGAAATGTTCGGGTTTTTGTTGAGATACCACGCAAAAGGTTTCATTAATGGACGGATATCCGTCTCATTTCCATAAATGGTGAACGGGGTTTCTCCGATGCCGTCATGGGTGGTGTCGGTGCCATTGTAGGTGCTCCAGTAATTGCCCAGGAACGCGGTGAATGCATTTCCGTTGTACCAATATGTTTCTTCTGTCGGTGAGTGCCAGATTCTGCTGTCGTGAGGCTCAGGCATCATGGAAAACGTATTGGTGGGGTTTTCTACCTCGGCGGATGTATCATGCCATGATACTCCATTGTTTTCCTCATATGGTTCTCCCGGCATCAGGATGAAGTCATTACGGTATAGGGAAACATCTCTGCCCTGTTCCGGGAGGTATATCTTAGGGTAAGTTGTTCCGGAAAAAAAGTTTCCCTGCACGACAGAATTGTTCAGGATCATCAATGCCTGTTTTGAGCAGTTATCTATGATATTCCCAGTTATCTCTGCCCCGTCTGCGGTTATCTCCATGCCTGTTCCTCTGCCGTTGCATTGAACAGTATTACCTGAGACGGTGGCCATTTCCCCGTTTTTAATCATGATCCCATACCCGGTGACATCAAGTGTGTTGTCAGATACCGTGAGAGTGTCTGCATTTATCAGGGTAATGCCGTATTTCATGCCCCCTTCGATGGTGTTTCCCGTAACAACCGCTTCTGATGTCCCCAGCTCCCACACACTCCATGACTCCTCATCTCCGTTCATGATGTTGTTTGTAATGATGGAGCCACTCCCGTTCACGTGAGACACTCCAACACCATGTTCATAAACAAAATAATTGTCTGTTACCCGCAGTCCATTTGTTTCGTCTGCAAATACCCCATATAAAATATCCGGACCAAACCTGGATTCCTGCACGGTGATATTTTCTGAAGCATAGGTCCAGACTCCATAGTCCAATATCTTATCTGCCGTGACGTTCTGTATCATTGCATCATGGCAAAAAAGCAGGGCAATTCCGTCTCCGATGGACTCCGTTGTGGTGTCACGAATACTGATGTCCGTACAGTTCACACAAATAACGGCTCCTGCATTTGTTGATGCATCAATGCTCACACCTGATGCGCCCTCCCGGTAGACGACCGGACGTCCGTTTACCGTGACCGTTTCGTCAATAGTATTGCCGGGCGCCTCCAGCGTGTCCCAATACAGGAAATTGTAGGTATTGTCATGTATCGCGGTGGTTGAAAGAGAGAGTCCCTGCACATCATAAATGGTAATGCCATATTCGTAGCCGCTGATCTCGATGTCAGAGAGGGTGGTGTAATTCCCCTCTATTTCAATGCCATCTTTCCCCTTTTGCTCTCCATCAAAAAAGAAACCGGAGAGGGTGCAGTTGTCTGCATTAATTTCAACACCGGTTTTATTCTCAGGGGTGGTGATGACCGGCATTCCCTCCCCTAAGAGGGTGACTATTTTGTTTAGAATTAACTCTTCAGGGTAGGTGCCTGCTTTGACAATGATGGTGTCACCGGATGTGGCGGCATCAATTGCCGCCTGGATGGTCGAATAATTGTCTGGCACGACTGTGAGGGGGTGGGTGAACGCTTTGATACAGACGTTCGTGTTCGGAAAAGCGATGGTCAGGTCCTCCCAAACCTCTCCGTCTCCACTCACATAACTTTCGCCTGCACTCGCAGTAGCATTGGACGAGTAATTAGGAATTGGTTTCTCGACAGCGAGCGGGTATACATCGTTTGGTGAGGATATTTTGATGACGACTGAAAACATCTCGCCCTGCATCAGAGGAACGGAATTGGAAAGGGAAACGGTGTGGTATCCCGGCAGGGCACAGGTGCCGGAGGTCCATGTCACCGGTGCGTTGTCACCCGGTGGTGTGGTGAAGTTGGTGAAGATGGAAACGGTGTATTCCACCTCAGGTTCCCAGGTATAGAAACTCACATCGGTGAGTCCTTCGTAGCTTTCCGCAGTGAATACATTGGCCCCATAGCATGTGGTGGTTGATCCGGTGCCGATACCTGTCATCGTGCCAAGGGGATCATACTGGTAAATCCGCCGGTCTCTGTCAGCGGGTACCCCGGTGAAGACTGCCGGCTCACCCTTGTCCAGTGAGCGGTCATAGTAGGAGATATAGAAGTATCCCTCCTCTCCATCATTGGTACCCCAGCTGTTTTTGAGGATGAAGGCGCCGTTACCCGGTGGATGTACGGCAAACGACTCATTTGAAAAGTCATCATCCCATCCTACGAGTGTTACCGCATGACCCCCAAGCGAGGGATACCCTGTATCCGGACGATAATACGTGGTGTAGTTGTCTGCAAAACAGGACCAGTTTATGTTGAAACCAATGCGAATGGCACCTTCATCCATGAGTGTCTGCTTTAATAAGTCATTTTCAAGGGGGCCTGTCCGTGTTGGCAGAAAGGTTATCTCATGGGTGTCAAGGACTGGTGGCTTGTCGATGGGGGACATATCAGACGGAACCGGCAGGATGTACGTGTCATCTTCTTCCCGGATTGGCCCGCTTCCCCGGGTGAGGTAGGCAGCAGACATATAGGTGTTCCCCCCGTCGCACGGTCCCAAATCAAATCCATCGGGATAGAGGTTTGAACAGAGATTTCTCATGTTGTTTTCTGAGAAATCCTCTGCTGTTCCGGTATCTGTGAGATACGTTGACTCGAGGGAGCCATAGGCGGCAAATGCCCAGCAGCTACCACAATCTCCCTGATCAAGAACCGGGGTGACCCTGCTTTCATCACGGAGATCGAAACGAGAGGGTAGAGAGCCTCTGCTTCTCTGAGCAGTTTCTGTGTATTGATCTGGCCAGACGATGACGCCGGGTGCTGGGATAAGGCCGAGTGTATACGGAGGGTCGGTAACATATGTTGAATGAGCATCTTCAGAACGGCTGAAGGAACGACTGATGGAGGAATGGACGCTGTCAATTGTATCCAGTCCTTCTGTATACGCGACAAATGCCGGATTGAGTGGCGCCTGTTCTAACGTGATCGCTTGTGCCCCCTGCACGAGAATGAGGGCGATAAAAAGAATTATTGCTATTCTGCTGATTGGTCGGAAAATCATAACACCCCCTGAATATATAATATATGTGTTCAGAATCACGGATTAATGTGTTGGAGCATACCTTTTTTCCCTGATGCTTTCCGCTATCAGAAAATTATTCATGCCATTTTCTCCATGACGTATCTGCGGTTCGCTCTCTTTTGGTAATGACTAAGAAAAGAAGCGGAAGAGAGAGGGAGAGAGGCCGGCCGAAAAAAGAGTGGGTTACCCAGCGGATTTACCAGCCGCGGGTGTACGCATCGAAACAGGGTATGCAGACGACATTACCGTTCTGCACGCGTGCCCGCTGTTCAGATACTGGTTCTCCACAGGTTTGGCAGGGAACCGATTTGAAGATGCGGGCCCGCTCGGGCAGTTCCGGGGTAACCTCTTTGCATTCATATATTTCATCAAGGGGGGCGGTGAGAATCTTCTTGATCATTGCAGAGCGAAGTTCCTGCATCTGTTTTTGGTCTGCATCGCTGGCTGTTCCTGCGGCTACCCGTGCCTGAATCTCTGTTATCTCAGGGAAGAGGGTGTCCATGCCAAATGCAGGTCTCTGGGCAATCCGCACTGCCTTGTTACCGTTTCGGAGTATGAAGGTGTAAACCGGTTTGCCATGGTCACGGAAGATGAGGTTGCCTTTTCCCATCGTGCAACCGGTGATGTACTGGATGGCATCGATCATGCAGGCATCGTTCTCTACGATCGTCACCATCTCTTCATCCTCTGAACGGCCGGTGTTGAGAGATTTTTTTGCATACTCTGCTGCACGGTACCCAAATGCAAGGCCGGGGCAGATGTGCCCATGGAATACGGCCACCTCTTCAAACGGCGGAAGTGTCATTGTCATTATGCTAATTCTTTGCACGTAAGAATGATAAATGCCTGTATCAGGCTTTGAGGCAGGTGTCCGATAGGTATTTTTTCCCGCAGAAACAATGAACTGATTAATGAAAAGAACGTCTGCATCTCCTTATATCCGTCTTACCTGTCTCTTTGCCTGTTTCATCTGCGTCTTCGTTGCCGCAGGATGCACCGATGCACAACCAGAAGTCGTTGTGACGGCAACCGACATCGCCATTACGAGTATGGATTCTGCCTCGGAAACCATCTGGTACAGCATGACCCTTACGGCCACAAATACCGGAACAGCGTCAGCAAGTGATGTCGTTGCCAGTGTCACGCTGATGACTCCTGACTCCACTCAGATGTCACGTATGGCTCATGAAAGCGTAGAATTCGGCACCATACCCCCCGGCGATATCAGAAGTGCGACGGTTGCTATCAAGCTTGTGGCAGGGCCGGTGGGATACGACGATATCATCAACAAAAAAATGAGTCCGGTGGTGACGACGAAAATCGATCAGATGGGATATCTCTCCCTTCCCTTCTGATGGAGAGACCCTTTTTCCGCTTCTTTTTTTACCCGGTGACTCCAGATACTGAGTATGCCCGTTGTAAAATTCCGGTTCATTCGTTCACAGACTGTTTTAGAGATTACCTATGCAGAGGGTGAGACCTATGCTGACCTTCTCCTGCGCTGCGGTCTCATTCCGGACACTATCCTCATCTTTGACGGAGACCGTTCTCTTCCTGAGGATGCAGTGGTATGCGAAAAGGAAGTCACGATAGAAGAGACTGCATCACGGGGATAGCATACAATCAGTAGCGATTGCACTGTTCAGATGAATCGTGGCAGGGAACGGGGAATAAACTGAAAAAAGTTCACGAACTTCAAAAGAACGCCGAATCTGCAAAAAAATAGTTTCAAATCAAAAAACAAGATATGCGGGGGATTATTCCTTAGCTATTGGTTTCGTCTCTTTTTTGGGCGGCGCAGGTGGGCCCTGCATGAGTTCCACCGTCGGCCCGATGGCCGATGGGTGGTAGTCGGATTCAATGAAGAGACAGTTTTTTGGGCAGACTTCAGCACAGACACCGCAGATGATACAGCGGAGGCGGTCAATCTGCCACGTCCGGGCCTCCCGGTCTACCACAAGCGCCTGTGAGACACAGTGACGCTCGCAGTTGCCGCAGTAGCTACATTCGTTGATGTCAATAGTCAAATGCCCGCGGGATGCCTCATACCGCTTGGCAGGCGTCGCCGGGTACATCAGGGTGGCGGGTTTGCTCACCACATTCACCAGTGCCCGCTTAAGCATGGAAAATAATGCCATATTTTCTCACCTCTCCGCACACCCGATACACGGGTCAATGGTCAACACTACCACCGGCACATCCGCCAGTTCAATGCCCGCAAGCATCTTGACAAGGGGCGGGATGTTTGTCAGGGTCGGTGTCCGCACGCGGTGGCGGACGAGATTCTTTGTGCCGTTTGCCTTGACGTAGTGCATACATTCGCCCCGGGGCTGTTCTGTAAAGGCAAAGCACTCACCGTCCGGGTTACCTTTTACCTTCTCTTCGATAGGTCCGTCCGGCATCTTTGCCACCGCCCGTTCGACGAGGTCAACGGCCGCAAGCACTTCCTGTGAACGGACGAGACAGCGGTCCAGACAGTCACCATGAGGGAGGGTAATTGGCTTAAATCCGAGTTCCCCGTATGCCGAGTAGCCACTTGAACGGACGTCCATGTCACACCCGCTGCCGCGGGCCACCGGGCCGACCGCACCGAGATCCCATGCCTCCTCCTTCGTAAGCACGCCGAGTCCCCGCATCCGGTGACGCACCGTCTGGTCGTGGGTAAAGATACGGTTTGACTCCTCGAGGCGAGGTCGTATCGCTTTTAGGTGATCCACCATCTCGCCGAGTTTTTCGTCCGGAATATCGAGGCGGATACCGCCAACCTTTGACGACCCCTGAATGACCCGCCCGCCGGTGGTGGCCTCCATATCGTCGAGGATCTCCTCTCTCAAACGCCATGCGTTCATGAAGAGGTTCTCAAATCCCATGGCGTCAGCCGTCAGACCGAGCCAGAGCAGGTGGGAGTGCATCCTTGAGTACTCCATCCAGATGGTCCGGATGAACTGTGCCCGTGGTGGTACCTCAATGCCCATGATCTGTTCAATCGCATTGCAGTAGGTGACAGAGTGAGTAAACGAACAGATTCCGCAGATACGTTCTGCAATAAGGACATAGTCCTTGAAGTCACGCTTCTCAACCAGTTTCTCAAGGCCGCGGTGGATATATCCGATAGTGGGTATTGCCTCAACAACCCGCTCGTCTTCAAGCACCAAGTCCAGATGAATCGGCTCAGGCAACACGGGGTGCTGAGGGCCAAATGGTACAACAATCCGGTTACTCATTTCTTATCCCCTCCTTTAGGAACAATGGTGACAGATGGCATGTTTTTGAAGGGTGTCGGCACGCTTGTCTCAAAGAGATGACCCTTGAAGTCGACGTTCATACCGGTTACGGTAAATCCAAAGAGGTCATGTAACTCGTTTTCGTAGATGAATGCCCCCCAGTAGGTATCAGAGATGCTGGGTATGATGTCGTCGTCATGAACTGTTAACCGCAGGCTCTCGAAGTCGTATGATGTGGTGAAGGTATAATTGATTTCATACCGGTCTCCAAGAGGGGTGCAGCCGATCTGAACCAGCCGGTGCCCCTTTGCGTGGTACTCCTCCGTCTTTTTCAGAAGCTCGGTGACCGGAATTTCTATAATGGTGTGTTTTTGTACGATCATTTCTTGTCTCCCCCATTTTCTGCCATTTTTGCCCGTTTTTCTTCGAGGATTCCGAGGGCACGGACAACGCCGTCAATGATGGACTCAGGACGGGCAGCACATCCGGGAACATAGACATCGACCGGGATGACCTCGTTAACCCCGCCCATGATATTGTAACATTCCCGGAATACCCCGCCGGTGGCGGCGCAGATGCCAACAGCGACCACGACCTTGGGGTCAGGCATCTGGTCATAGGTGTTTTTGACAACTGCCCGGCTCTGTTCGTTGATGCCGCCGGTGATTAAAAAGACATCGGCGTGTTTTGGGTTGCCGGTATTGACAATCCCGAACCGCTCCAGATCATAGAGCGGGGTGAGGCATGCAAGCACTTCAATATCGCATCCATTGCAGCTGGACCCGTCGTAATGGATAACCCATGGGGATTTTGTAATATATGACATTTTTTCAACTCACCTCCTTACATCAGGGCAAGAACCCCCAGGTTGACTGCACCGGCAACGAGTGCCACGAGCCATGCACTCCTGAGCATTACCTGCCAGCGAACACGTGTGGTAGTATTGTCTACGAGTATCTCAAGGAAATAGACAATGATGACGGCAAGAACCCCGATCCATGGCATTGAGGCAGAGGCAAAGAAGAGCCAGACGATGCCAAGAAGGAATACGGTCTCGTAGAGGTGTGCAATCTCGACCATACCGAGAGTGGGGCCGGCAAACTCGGTGGTCAGTCCCTCCACCAGTTCCTGATGGGCATGATGGGAGGTTGCGAGGTCAAAGGGTGACTTGCGCAACTTAATGGTGAGCACAAAGACGATGCCAACAAAGATCAGGGGGATGGTCATTACGGGGAGACCGGGAGAGAGTACAATGTCTTTCACCGCAAAGGATTCGGTGACCATATAGAACCCGGCTGCTGCAATAATGAGCATTGGCTCGACTGCCATCAGTTGTAAGAGCTCACGTCCTGCTCCGACATGGCTGTAGGGAGATACTGCTGCATAAGCTCCGAGAATCAGGAAGACATGTGCAAGCGTCAGTGCGAAGATAACGAGCAGGATATCTCCGCCGGAAAAGAAGAGCGCTCCGGTAAATACTACAAATATCAGGTGCGAGAGGATGTAGAAGTTCACCTCGTTCGTGACGACTACCTTCTCCTTTTCAAACAATTTGAAAATATCATAGAGCGGCTGAAGCACGGGCGGGCCAACACGCCCCTGCTTCCGGGCAGTCACCTTGCGGTCAATACCGACAATGAATGCACCGATGAACGGTGCAAGGATGACAAAGCCGATGGCAAAGAGAATTTCAAAGGGTATTCCCGTGATCATATCCCCACCCCCAGAATGAGTACGATCGCAATCATCGCAATGAATATGATGCACAAACCGTTGCCGATATGTGAGAGACGTTGTTCACCGAAGTAATCTGTGAGATAATAGTTCCCCAGTGCCACCGGGCGTTGCACGCCGATGCTGCCCTTGAAATGCATGTCCTGAGTGGCCGGACGGCCACCCACGTAATGCGCCACGATCTTGCGGTTTTTCCGGAAATAAAACAGGGAAAGCGGCATCACGAGCACCATGAAGACCATCATCACCATGATGATCATGTTGGCCTGCCCGAGGGTCGCTGACAAACCGTAGATGGCAAAGACATAGGGCACTACCAGATAGGTGGAAAGCAAGGGGAACCCGATACAGACTGCGACCATCAACACCGCGAGGGGCACGAGGGCACTGAATTCAAAGTTTGATATTTTTACTTCCATGCGTTCTGGCTTCCATGCAACCTCAATCAGTTTACCCAGCCATTTTGTCCAGAAGAATACTGTTACTGCACAGCCGAATGCCAGCAGAATGACGAGCACAAATCCGTATTGGGCCTCAATAAATGAGAGCAGGGCTGCCCATTTTGATATGAGCATACCGAAGGGGGCAAGGAACATACCGGCAATGCCGATGATCATCATCAGCCCCATTATCGGCAGGCGGCCGATAAGGCCCTTCATGTCCTCGATATCCCTGCTGCCAATTTTGTGTTCGACTGTTCCTACTGAGAGGAAGAGGAGGGACTTTGCGATGGCATGGAACACTACCAGCAATATTGCTGCCCAGACGGCCGCATACGAACCGATACCGGCACAGGCGATGACAAGGCCTAAGTTTGCAACCGTTGAATAGGCGAGGACTTTCTTTGCGTTGGATTGCGATATCGCAATGCCTGAAGCCAAAAGGAACGTCACACCGCCTACAAGGGAGATGATGTAGCCGACCATGCTTGCGTCATAGATGGGGGCAAACCGGATGATGACATAGACACCGGCCTTTACCATAGTGCTTGAGTGCAGGAGTGCTGACACCGGTGTGGGAGCAATCATTGCGCCGACCAGCCATGAAGAGAACGGCATCTGTGCCGCTTTCGTGAGACCGGCAAACCCGATGAGGGCCGCAGGGATCATGGCGATGGCAGGGCCTGCTGCAAGCAGGGTATCCATCATGATAAGATTCCCCGAGGGGTCAATCATTCCGACATAGATAAAGGTGAATGCAAATCCAAGACCGCCGACGAGGTTCAGAAGGAGAGCCCAGAACGCATTCTTTCGTGACTCTTCGTCCCAGGCGTATCCAATTAAGAGGAAGGAACAGAGGGTGGTCACTTCCCAGAAGAAGAAGAGCCAGAAGAGATTATTGGAGAATACCACGCCGAACATTGCTGCTAAAAAAACAAAAAGCAGGGCAAAGAACCAGCGCCGTTTGTCCGGCATCTCCGGGTGGTGGGCATGATAGTCGCGCATGTAGCCCACAGAGTAGATACAGATCAGACTACCGATGATGCCTATTATCATCGCCATGATAATAGAGAACGGGTCAATGAATAGATTGTTCAGTGCTTCCGTTCCCTGCATAAGAGATTCGGCATATATCACCACTCCCAGCTGGACTACGACAAGCCCGGCAATGATATATTGCCGATATTTTGCGGCAAGATACAGAAGACCGGCGGATATGATGACTTCAAGTCCGATCATGATTTGGGAGATCATGTCGCCGTTGATGTCAACATATACCTTTCCGGCCCCTGCAAACAGTACAAAGAGACACAGGCTGGCTGCAATGATAATCGCAGACACCAGTACCACTATTGTATCCCTGAGGCGGCTGTTCGGCAGAATGCCGAACAGTAATGCCACCAGTGCAGGGAAGAGGATCAGGAAGATCAGTAATACCCAGAGTTCCACGCTATTTACACCTATGAGTCAAGATTGTGAATTAATCATTATTTATCATTATCATTGTCCCAAACTGACGAAAAATGACTCATAAGTGCTTAAATATTCTTAAATTACTGTTTGTGCGTAGATAATCCCATTCTTTACGATGTCTCGGAGTGGAGCGTTGGGCGATTCGGTATATTGGCCCTCTGATCAGGTGCGCGGAAAAACAGACCATTTATCGATCGCAACGTACCGCAAGATTGATGCTGAAATGGAATATAAAAAAATAAAAAAATGGTTGATGAAATCTTACATATCTCTCTGGGATGAACCCTTTGAGATCATCATATCATCGACACGGATGATGAGTGATGCAGTCTCAGTTGCTGACATAATTGCCTGCCGCTTTACACGGGCGGGCTCAATGACGCCTTCTGCCAACATATCGACGACTTCACCGGTAAAGACATTTAATCCGGCATATTTTTCGCCCTTTGCGTGTGCTGCCTTGAGGGCAACCATCTTGTCAATCTGGTCAAAGCCGGAGTTCTCTGCGAGGGTGTAGGGCACAACCTCAAACATCCGTGCGAATGCCTCGATTGCAAGCTGGGTTCTGCCTTCCTGGGTTGCCGCAAAATCCTTTATCTTCATCATCAGTTCGATATCAATTGCCGCACCGCCGACGAGGTATTCTCCGTCTTCAAGTGCGTCCATCACGACACGGGCTGCGTCGTAGACGCCGCGTTCAAGTTCATCAACGTAGATCTGTGAGGTGCCTTTTAGGAGGATGCTCACAACGCCTGGGTTCTTGCAGTTGGTGATCTTGGTGATAACGATGTCCTTCATCTCTTCAATGAGGCCTGCCTCACCAAGGATTTCAGGGGTCAGGTCTTCAGGCTTGCCCACGATGGTTGCACCGACTGCACGTGAGAGGTTCTTCATATCGGCTTCAGGGACATCCTGAATAGCGATGATATTCTCTTTTGCGAGGTAGTACTGGACCGCGTCTGCGATACCCTTCTGGCAGAAGACGGTGTTTGCGCCGGATTCAACAATCACCGCTGCAAGGGCACGGAGCGTCTCGTTCTCCTGAACGCTGAATGCCTCCATCTGCTGAGCGGAAGTGATTTTGATCTTGGACTTCACCTGAGTCTTTGTTACCTCGAGTGGCAGAGAGAGCATGGCAATCTTTGCATTCTCAAGACGTTTTGGCATGGAGTCCTGGACGCGGGTCTTGTCAAGGAGGTATCCTCTGAGCATCTCCGCATCTTCCATGTGGTCTCCGACCATTGTCTTGATCTGGACGTCATCCTCATCGACGGTGTATTTTCCGTCTGCATCCTTCTTAGCGACTGCAAGTACCGCATCGACGACAATGTTCGTGATCTTGTCTTTGATGCCTTCAATGGTCTTTCCGGTAACTGCGGTTGATGCGACCTTAATAAGCATGTCGCGGTCTCCTCCGTCAGCTTTGATGATCTGTTCGTTGATGATCTCCATCGCTTTCTGCATACCAAGGTGGTATCCGTTTGCGATGATGGTCGGGTGAACTTTCCGGGTGAGAAGGGCTTCTGCCTGTTCCATCAGAGCGCCGATGAAGATTGTAGCAGTGGTGGTGCCGTCCCCGACTTCATTGTCCTGAGTCTCAGCAACCTCAATGACGAGTTTTGCTGTGGGGTGTTCTACTGCCATCTCGTGGAGAATGGTAGCGCCGTCGTTGGAGATGACAACATCCCCGGATGAGGAGACCATCATTTTGTCCATTCCTCGTGGGCCGAGGGTGGTGCGCACGGCTTCAGCGATTGCCTTGGCCGCCATAATATTGGATCTCTGGGCTTCGTTGCCGCCAATGCGGTCTACATTGTCCCGTAATATAATAATTGGTTGATTAGCTTGCATAATGCAGATACTCCTTAATGTGTCATAAAAGTGGATTTGAAGTTCTATATATATATTGCGTTTATGTTCGGGATGGCTTGTATCTTTGGGGATCCGGGTGGGATATTGGTACTATGTGGATGTTTTTTTGGTAAAAAACATGTGATCCCCCACTGGTCTGGATTTTTACTGCCATTCTGATTGTGCTGATGCCTCTGGTTCTGGTTGCTGATATAAATGAACGGTGACAATGAGTGTCCGAGCTTACGGAACAGCAATGTCGCGTTTTGAATCATCGTGTGTGCCTTGAGACGCAGTCCCGCAGGAATGTCCGGTGAATAGGATTTCTGGGGGGGTTCATCCTTTTCCTGTCGGTCGGTAATTGTCAAAGCTGAAATCCGGCAAAAGAAAGGGGGATAAATATCCCCATACGCTGGTCATATGTGGACGTTTAGTCTATTCGGGAGACCTGGAACAGACTGTATATCGGAACACCGTCAATATCGCGGATATTCTTTTTATTAAAGAGGACGCAGACTGCTTCCGGCACTGATCCGTGTTTTTTGAGGTGGGCGATGATATCCTTCATCGTGTTGCCGGAGGTGATGACATCGTCGATGATTAGGCAGTGTTTGCCCTGCACCTGAGCGAAGTTGCCGGATATGGACCCAATCGGGTTTTCCCCCTGTGCATGCTTTTTAGGGTGGTACATCGTGAACTGTGCCCCTTCCTCGGCGGCGATGATCGTTGCAAGAGGAATGCCTGAATGGGCGACTCCCACCACCAGTTCGGGTGCCGGAACCTCGGTGAGGTCGCAGTCCCGTTCGGTTGCCTCACCGTAGTAATAGCTTTTGAGGAGGAGCAGTGCCGCGTCACGGAGCATATCTGCATTTCCACCCACAAAAGTCCAGTTGATGTGGATGTCCTTGGGAGCCTCAGTATCCTTCTGCTGGGTCAGAAGCCAGGTGATGGTCTCCATCGAGAGAGAGAGTTCATCGGCGATCTGGCTGGGGCCGTGCCCCTCGGAATGGAGCAGTTTTGCTTTTCCTATAAGTTCATCGAGAGAAGACATCGTGATTACCTATTCGTGGGTAAAGGCTAATACTTTTTTCCGGAAACTGCCCTGCAAATCTCTGCACCGCATATCTGACATTCTCCGGGAGCCGACCAGAACCGCCCGCACCCCGTGCATCGGTATTTCCATGTTCTTTTTTTGGCCTTCCGCTGGAGGATGGGTATGATGGTGATGTCCATGCGCTGTGCGGTGTTCTGAATAGCAAAGTCATCGGTCATGATGGATGCCCCGAGTTCTTTTGCAAGAGCAAGAATGCCGGTATCGGTCTTTGAGAGAACGGTGAGATCGCCGCTTTTTCGGGCCGCCTCGGCAACTTTTGCCATTTCAACATGGGCGGGTGCATGCACACGAAGACCCTGCTCTTCGAGAAGGGCGAGGCGCATCTGTGCTGCCTGCGTCTTAACCTCGGCGATGACTGCGGGGGTGGTGTAGCATTCACCTTCTATCGGCAGATCCACAAAAAAGACGGATGCATCGAGCACCACCCTTTGTCTGTTCTCGTTTTCCATTATTTCCGCACTGCAGAAGCGATAATCCCTGCCGCTGAGTAGGCGGATGCCGCCGACTCGATGGTGTCTGATGCGGCAACTGATGCAAGACCGGATGATGCAAGGCGGGCAAACCCGCCGGAGGCAAAGACCCCGTGGACACAGGCGGCATGCACCGACCGGGCGCCTGCTTCTTTCAGCATCTCTGCTGCGGTCGCGAGGGTTCCGCCGGTGGAGATGATGTCGTCGGTGATGACAATGTCACGGTCTTTTGCATCTACGGCTGACGGTGCAATCCTGACTTCTTCTCCTGAGAGACGGGTCTTTGAGAGGTGGTCGGTTTCCCATCCGCCGATCTTGGCGATATCTGCGGCAAACCG
This sequence comes from Methanomicrobiales archaeon, assembly GCA_012523385.1. Classification (GTDB taxonomy): domain Archaea; phylum Halobacteriota; class Methanomicrobia; order Methanomicrobiales; family Methanomicrobiaceae; genus Methanogenium. Next base: position 3,368 of record JAAYIO010000073.1, on the reverse strand, counting down.
GGCCGCCCCTTTATCCGGTGCGAGGATCAGGGGCTCGTCACATCCGAGACTTCGTATCCATTCAGTCATCTCTGGTGCCAGACTGATGTCAGTCGCAGGCACCCGGAAGTGTGAGAGAACCGTGGGCTCGTGGATATTCACCGTGATCACTCGTGAAACCCCTGATGAGAGTGCCCGGGCTACTGCACGGCTACTTACCGGCTCTCCGTCATTGAACCGTTTGTCCTGCCGGGCATACCCCATATAAGGCAGAACAAGGGTGATCTCACTTGTGTCACAGGCATCGATCATGAGCAACAGCTGGACCAGAGACGTATTGTCCGCGGTGCTTGATACCAGCAGGGTTTCTTTGTCCAGACTGCCTGTTTTCAGATACAATTCCCCATCCGGGAATGTTTTATACTGTGAATAAACAAGGGGTATTTTTAGTGCTTTTGCTATCTTAGCGCCTAAAACCTGGGATTTTTCTGTACATACTACCTTCATCCGGATTACCTGTATTAGAAAGTACTTAAAGTATCAGAATAGATTAGTAAAGCACTACCGGTCTAAAGTGAGGTCCGGAAACTATATGACTGATTCAGAAATTTCATCAAATACGATACGAGAGGACTCCGAGATTCCATCGGACACCGTCGAGTCGTCCGCTTCACCGGCACCGGAGGTCTTTGATTCAGAGACTGAAGAAGATATAAGCGCACGGTCCGAGTCTCCTGAGTCCCCGGAAGAACTTCCTCTGCTACTTACCGAAGTGACAAATTCCGGAGATATATCCGTACCGGATAGCCTGATTGATCAGGTTATTGGGCAGGAACATGCCGTTGAGGTGATGCGTAAGGCAGCCATTCAGCGCAGACATGTTTTAATGATCGGAACGCCGGGAACCGGCAAATCAATGCTTGCCAAGGCGATGGCAGAACTGCTCCCAAAAGAGGAGATGCAGGATATTCTTATTTATCCGAATGCAGAGGATTCGAATGAGCCAGTGGTTCGTACGGTTCCGTCAGGCAGAGGCAAGGAGATCGTGGGCGCCCACAAAATGGAGTCCCGCAAACGTGCGCAGACAAGAAGCACGCTGATTCTGCTTTTGATATTTGGTATCATGGGCTATGCCCTTATCATTGGACAGCTGCTCTTTGGTATCATCGCAGCTGCCTTTATCTTTATGGCGATGCAGTATTCCCGCCCCAAAGATGAGGCAATGATCCCAAAGCTCCTCGTCTCAACCAAACCTGACTCCACTGCACCCTTCATCGACGCCACCGGCTCACATGCCGGTGCCCTTCTTGGTGATGTGCGCCACGACCCGTTCCAGTCCGGTGGACTGGAGACACCTTCCCACGATCGTGTCGAGGCCGGTGCCATCCACAAGGCGCACAAAGGAGTGCTCTTTATTGATGAGATCAACACCCTCCATCCCCACTCCCAACAGAGTCTTTTGACCGCGATGCAGGAGGGTGAGTTCCCCATCACCGGCCAGAGCGAGCGCTCAAGTGGTGCCATGGTGCGCACTGAGGCAGTTCCGTGCCGCTTTGTGATGGTTGCGGCAGGCAACATGGACGGCGTGCAGGGCATGCACCCGGCACTCCGATCCCGTATCCGTGGATATGGGTATGAGGTCTACATGCAGGAGACAATGCCTGATACCCCGGAGAACCATGAAAAGTTCATCCGTTTCATTGCACAGGAAGTCAAAAACGACGGGAAAATTCCGCACTTTGACCAGAGCGCGATCGACGAACTCTTGCTTGAAGGGCGTCGCCGGTCCAACCGCAAGGGACATCTCACCCTGAAACTGCGTGACATGGGGGGTCTCATTCGCGTTGCAGGTGACCTTGCCCGGCAGGAAGGGGCCGATGTCGCCACCGCAAAGCATGTGCTGGACGCAAAGAGCATGGCCCGCTCCATCGAGGATCAGGTATCAGATGAGTATTTCCTCCGCTCCCGTGAGTATGACCTTACGGTGGTCGAAGGCTCCCTCGTAGGCAGGGTGAACGGTCTTGCGGTGATGGGCAGTGATTCGGGTTCTGTGCTCCCTATCGTTGCTGAAGTGACTCCGACACAGGGTGCCACCGGACAGGTGATTGCCACCGGTCTCTTAAGGGAAATAGCACAGGAGTCCATAAAAAACGTCAGTGCTATCATCAAGAACTTCACGGGCAAAGACATCCGCAACATGGATGTCCATGTCCAGTTCCTTGGTACATACAGCGGCGTCGAGGGCGATTCTGCCTCGGTTACTGTGGCAACGGCAGTCATCAGTGCCATTGAAAATATTCCGGTTCGCCAGAATGTCGCCATGACCGGTTCTCTCTCGGTCCGCGGTCAGGTGCTTCCAATAGGCGGAGTGACCTACAAGATTGAAGCGGCGGCAAAGGCCGGTATCACTACGGTCATCATTCCGCAGTCAAACCTCGCTGACGTGGTCATTGAGGAAAAATATGCCAAGATGGTGAAGATCATTCCGGTCACCACCATTGAGGAGGTTCTTGAACATGCTCTCGTATTCGAGCGTAAAGAGGACTTCATGACCAAAATTAAAGAGATATCGTCCCGCCGGCTGAGTGCCTTTTCAGAGGCGCGGGACGCAAAACCTGTAGGGGTATAACCTGTACAGGTTGTTCTCGTTTTTTTGGATATTTTATCCTCAAATCTTTTATGGTTTTCCCCAATTTGCTGTATTCCACACTTCGTTGAGTTATACGGCTACATGTGTCCTATCTGCGAAAGAATACCAAATTGGTGTATTTATCTCTGGTTTAGGTAGAAATGACAAAGTTCTATGCAGGTAAATCCGTCCATTATTGGGTTTAATATCGTTTTTGAGCAATTTATCCGGTATTCTCATGAGGACAATCATTTACGAAGGTGGGTTGAATCCATCTTTATAATTTACCTGAACAACACAGTATCCGCTTAAATGTGAATCGCGCCGCCAAATTCTGAAAATGGTTTTAAAATGGGGTAATACCAATAAAATCAACGATTTTTTACGGTCGTCCTGAGTAATGGCATCTCACCGGATACTCGTCTTAAAAATTTCCGGTATTCTTTTCATCAATTTTTGTAGCCGGCGTTCTATCAACCCAATGTCAGTATGCCTCGCCTATGCCCGGCATACCGTTAATATATGAACGGTGTTTTTACCCGTGATATAGTGGACTATTACATGGGTGAGTGTGTTTGAATGGACAAAAACAGAAGAGGTTTTCAAAAAACCACCATAGGAGTATTGGCAGGGCTGATACTGATGATTTTCATGCTCATTATGCCGGTTTCGGCAGATCCGGGAGAGATGGCGGCATGGGGGAATGATTGGTGTGGGCAGGCCACTGCCCAGTCCGGCAACGACTACGTGCAGGTTTCCT
>JAAYIO010000072.1 GCA_012523385.1 Methanomicrobiales archaeon | reverse complement strand
CCAGCAGTTCACCCTCAAGAGTAACCATGCGGTATGTGCCCAGAATCCTTCGTGCATTCTCAAGACGGTCGACAACCACGGTACCGGAGAAGACCTGTCGGAATACCGGTTCAAACAGCGGGTCAAAATCAAGAAGGTTCTCAGCGTAATCGATTACAGAGGGAGAAGCTCCCTTTAACGGAGGAAGGGAAAACTGTTTCAGCTTATTTAAGGGTAAAAAAGTCATCCGCCCTAACCGGTTTTCTTTGAGATATGCAATGGCTGATGACGCAACGGCATCTGTCTCCACCACAATATTATTGAGACGCCCCCCGGCGGCAATATCAAGTGCTGTTGCATACTCCGGAGGAGCCTTCCCCAGTTGTGCAACCGTGCCATACACCCCACCCATTCCAAGAATAGCCTCAAGAGCACGACCGCCCCCAGCACCGGCTGCCTGCTGCTGAGCTTCCATACGCATCACTTCCCGTTCTTTAGACTGAATATCACTCCGCACTTTCTCGAGTGCGGAACGATTCTTCATGAGAAGCGTTTCCGTCCGGGAAATCCGTTCCATTACTGCTGATTTCTGAGATTCGAGAGTCTTCATCAGAGATTCATATTGAGCGCATTGCTGCTCTTTGTCATACTGCTCACTTTTAATCTGTTCGACTCTTCTGTTGAGACGTTCATTTTCCGTGGTACGGAAACGACTCCGTTCAATCATCCGGTCCCGTTCCCCAACCAAATCTGAACGTTCCTCCTTTAATTCAGCAATCGTATTCTGGAACGCAAACAACTGATCACGTGCGCCTGACACCTCACCGCTCTCAGCAGAAAGAGACTCTTCAATTTTACTCAGTTCTTCTCTGAGACGGGACAAGTCCATATTAAGATTTGAACGATCAATTGATAAGTCGCGAATCTCATCAGAACGTTCTTTTATGCTTGTTTCAGCCCGCTTTGAATTCGTATAGATTGACTGGAGTGATTCTAAGTTCCCTTTCTTTTCAGCGTTACTCCGTTCAATCGATTCATTCAGTGAACGGATATTCCCTTTTGCCGCTTCAATCTGTTCGAGAATTTCGAGGTATTCACTGCCGGTCTTCCGGTTAATCTCTTCGGATACCGCGTTAATCTTCTTTTTGATAACTTCGCCATCCTGGATTGCGAGACCTTTCTTTTCCCCGGATTTTCCAAGGTTTGTCTCATGGGTGTAAACAATCTCATTCAACGAACCTAATTCACGCGTACGCTCATTCAAAAGGGCAACAGACCGGCATTCTTTCAGTTCATCCAGATTCGCCTGCAATTCCCGGAACTTGATCGCCTGCTCCCGCTCACTTTCAAGCTCGCCAAGTCGGCGAATTAGTTCAGTCAGAACAAGTTCTTCGCGTTCAATCCGTTCACGAACGACCTCAAGTTCACCGAGTGCCTGATCTTTTTTCTTGTCAAACTCTGAAACACCGGCAATTTCATCTATGATTTTTCGGCGTTCATTATCCGTCATCTCGGCAATCCGTGTGACATCCCCCTGCATAACAACATTATAGCCCTCTGCCTTTATCCCGTATTTTGCCAGATAGTCTACAATCTCCCCCTGTTTACAGAGACGGTCATTGATGTAATTATAACTGTAATACCCATGCGCTGTCTTTTTTATTTTTCTTCGAATTTTTGTATCATCAGAAAACGTAATAGAGACTTCAGCGGTATTTTTTCCGGTATTTACATTGAGCAGATCGGTTAGCTTCTCAGCACGAAGTCCCCGTGCACTCGATAATGAAAGGCAGAACAGAATACTATCGATGATATTACTTTTACCCGAACCATTCGGTCCGGATATAACAGTAAACCCTTCAAAAAAGGGAATCCTAGTCTTTCTTCCAAATGACTTGAAATTATCAATCTCAAGCTCGGTGATATGCAAAGAACAGACTCCTGACTATCTCTTCTTTATTTCGACAGTGTCATCTTCATCAGCATAGATGAGGGGCTTCTTCTCTTCTTTACCACGATATTCGCGATTGGACTTTAATTGATAATCACTTGCAGAACGGTTTCCGGCAACAATAAGATCATTGTTTTCCCGCGCTTCCTGTGCGATCGTGCCATCAGGCTGCATAATGTTTGCCGTAGGTCGTGCCGGTTCCACAGACCGACTTTCAGGCAGAGGAATTTCTTCAGGCCGTCTTACCATTCTTTCAGAAGGAGTACGTGCACGCCGGATCTCGGGTTTTGCTTTGAACTCCTCTTTTCCTTCAAGGACGTTTCCAAGTTTCCGAACCTCAGCCTTGAGATCCAACAGTTCTTCCGTCAACCCCTTAACCATCCCTTCAAGTTGGTTGACCCGTTGGGAAAATCCCTGTGCGGTTTTGGCGTCCATTCTGCCGGAACCTTCTGCCAGTCCCTTTACCATTCCCTCAAGTTCTAAAACCCTCTGGGATAACCCTGCTGTAACTCCGGAATCCATCCTTCCGGAACCTTCCTCATTTTCTCTGAACATCTCAATCTCCCGGTCCTTCTCTTCAATTATATGCCTGAGCCGATTAGTCTCCCGCTGATTCTGTGCCATAACCTCTCCCCAGTGAATAATTTCACAGATAATCTATTAATCTTTATGTTCTGTTATGTATGAAAGGTTTCCGGGGAATATCCACAAAACGGGGCGAATTTCTGGTAAATGGTGATCATAGTAACAACCTATATACTCTTTTCAGGTCAACGTTTTTGCATATGTCTTATCTGGCTGAATCTGATTCAGAGGTCTATGATATTATTGAAATGGAGCGTGCGCGTCAGATCAATGGTCTAGAGCTAATTGCTTCAGAAAATGTAGTATCACGAGCGGTTCTCGAAGCTGTCGGTTCTGTTATGACCAACAAGTACGCCGAAGGGTATCCGGGTAAACGGTATTATGGCGGTTGTCAATATCACGACATGGTCGAAAACCTTGCGCGCGACCGGCTCTGTAAATTATACGGTGCTGAACATGCAAACGTACAGGCTGTCTCAGGAAGTCAGGCCAATCAGGCGGTCTACTTTGCATATATGCAGCACAAAGAACTGATGATGAGTCAGGATCTCGCACAGGGGGGTCACCTTTCCCACGGGTCACCGGTAAATATCACCGGCAAATGGTATTCTGTCTCCCATTACGGTGTTGACTCAGAAACCGAAACTCTTGATTATGCAGTCATTGCTGAACAGGCACGCAAACTGAAACCCAAGATGATTGTCTGTGGTGCAAGCGCATATCCACGTATCATCGACTTCAAGGCATTCCAGGAGATTGCTGATGAAGTAGATGCATATTGTATGGCAGATATTGCCCACATTGCAGGTCTCATTGCAGGAGGGGAACATCCCACATCCGTTGGGGTAACCGACTTCACCACCACCACCACCCACAAAACTCTTCGGGGCCCACGCGGTGGCGCGATCATGTGCAATGAGGAATATGCAAAGGATATCGACCGTTCGGTCTTCCCTGGAATGCAGGGCGGCCCCCTGATGCATGTGATTGCCGGAAAGGCAGTCTGTTTCGGAGAGGCACTGAAACCCGGGTTCAAAGACTATGCACGGCAGATTGTGAAAAATTCCCATGCAATGGCAGACACAATGATTGAAGATGGGTTTGACCTTGTTTCAGGCGGAACTGACAACCACCTGATTCTTCTCGACCTGACAAACATTGGCATCACGGGTCTCGAAGCAGAGAACGCACTCGGAGATGCAGGCATAACCGTCAATAAAAATACCATCCCCCGCGAACCGCGGAGTCCATTTGTCACCAGTGGTCTTAGGATAGGCACACCGGCTGTCACTTCACGTGGCATGAAAGAAGATGAAATGAAGCAGATTGCCCTCTTCATTGGACGTGTTCTGAAAGACAAGGACAATACAAAACTGAAAGCTGAGGTAAAGGCTGAAGTCAAAGCACTTGCTTCCGGCTACACTCTCTACCCTGATGCAGTATGATAATTGATGGGAAAAAGGTTTCACAGGAACGTATTCGCCTCCTGAAAAAGGAGATCCAAGAGTCCGGGCTTTCACCCGGGCTTGCCACCGTCATTGTAGGCGAAGACCCCGCATCACAGATGTATGTCAGAATGAAGCACAAAGCCTGCGATGACGTAGGCATACGCTCCATTGGCATCGTTTTAACCGATGATGTGACAACAGATGACGTGATAACACATATCAAATCACTCAATGAGGATGCATCTGTTGACGGGATTCTTGTCCAACTCCCTCTCCCCGCCCATATTGATACGAAAGCAGTCATCGAGGCAGTATCCCCTGAAAAGGATGTGGATGGATTTCATCCAAGAAATATCGGAGCGCTCTTCTCGGGACGTCCTGCTTTTGTGCCATGCACACCCGGCGGCATCATGACACTGCTTCGAGAATACCACATTGAGCCAAGAGGAATGAATGCAGTTGTGATTGGCAGAAGCGTTGATGTAGGACGGCCCATGGCCGCCCTCTTGCTGAATGCCGATGCAACAGTGACCATCTGTCACTCCAAAACAAAAGACCTGGTTGAGGAAGTCCGACGGGCTGACCTCATTGTAAGCGCCATAGGCAGAGCCCGCTTTATTACCAAAGATATGGTGTCTCCCGGCGCGGTTGTGATAGATGTTGGCATCAATCAGGATGAAAATGGCAAACTCTGTGGCGATGTTGACTTTGAATCTGTCAGTACCATTGCATCTGCCATCACACCGGTTCCCGGAGGCGTTGGCCCAATGACCATTGCAACCCTGATGGAAAATACGTTTCACGCAGCGAAAAAATAGGTATGCAAACCTGCAGAGTTGGAAACGTCACGATTGGCAAAGATGCTCCGGTACGGCTCATGGCGGTTATTAATGCCAGTCCGGAGTCCTTCTATGCCAAATCTTTTATTCCATCCGAATCTGTGGTATGCACTGCCCAACAATTCATAGATGACGGGGCAGATATCATTGATATCGGTGCACGGAGCACTGCACCTAATTCACCCTCCATTCCGATTCAAACCGAACGGGAACGGGTAACAGAAGTCCTCAGACATATGGAAGGAATGGGTATTCCCATCTCACTTGACACGATGTATCCCGAAGTTTTGAATGCAGCACTTCGCTATGATATTGCGGCAATAAACGATATTCATGGGCTCGCTAACCCGGAATATGCCCACATTGCAGGGGATTCAGGATTGCCGGTAATAAGCATGGCAACAGATACAGTTCCCGGAGATGTCAAAGGCGTGAAAGCCACCCTCAAAACCCTTTCTACCGTTATTGAACGCGCAGAGAAAAACGGGATTCGGGAATTGATTCTTGATACAGCCATAGGAAAATGGATTCATGAACGCACCTTTCAAGATGACTGGGAGATATGCCGTCACTTCTCAGATTTTCTTGAACTAAAGCGACCACTTCTTGCGGCAGTGTCACGAAAATCATTTCTTGGAGATCTTACCGGACGACCTCCGGAAGACCGACTTGCAGGGACACTGGCAGTGACCTGCTCGCTCATGGATAAGGGCGCATCAATCATTCGTGCACATGATATACGCGAAACCGCAGACATTATCCGTGTGCACCAGAAATTAGAATCCAGGGATCTGATCCAATGGACATACAATTCACCGTAACCGGGTTAAAAACAGGTATCGTTGTACCAGGTGACGAAATCGCGGATATTCTTTTAGATTCGCTCAGTACAACCAGCGTGACGCTGAAAGATGGCGATGTCATCGTCATTGCAGAGAATGCTGTCGCGACTGCGGAAGGGGCGCTTGTCACCCTTTCAGAAAATACGCCATCTCCAGAAGCTGTCAAATACGCTGAAACCTACAAGATAGACCCCCATCTAGCAGAGGCAATCATTCAGGAAAGTGACGCAATCATCGGCGGCATTCCCGGATTCCTGCTTTGTATGAAGGGAGGGACACTTCTCCCGAATGCAGGTATTGATGGTTCCAATGCTCCCACTGGCACCGTGGTCTGTTTGCCGCGCAACCCCAATAAAAGTGCAGAAACTATACGTGCAAGAATTTTAGAGAAGACCGGACGCAGAATAATTGTCATCATCGCAGATTCACGAACGCATGCAATGCGTCTGGGGTGCTGTGGTGTTGCTATCGGATGTGCGGGAACTCTGGCAGTGGAAGATGAAGCCGGTAAACCGGATCTCTTCGGACGCAAACTGATGGTGACCAAAAAGGCGATTGCAGACAATCTCGCCTCAGCTGCCGAACTGGTGATGGGTGAGGCAAATGAAGCCGTACCCGCCGCCGTTATTCAGGGACTTTCCTTAAAAACGGGTGAGATATTTGGAATACCGGACATTGCGGTTGAAGAATGCTTATTCATGGGGGCTGCGCTGAATGCCAACCCTGCCCTGTTTTAATGAAAGTGTTATTCCATTATCTTTCAAAAACTGCCGGGTTCCTTCTCTTCGATGGATTAAAGTCTCAACCAGATCCTCTTTTTCATCAATATCGGTTGACATAAAAAACGAGTCAACGACCTCATACCTCAATCCGGCATCCTCTGCAATCCGTACATGATCACAGAATGATGCGCCGTAATAATCAACGTGGTATCCCTGCGGGTTTCGGATGAACAGAACATTTGTTCCTCCTCCGCGTCCGGGAACGATACCAATGTCAGCGGTGACTGCCAAAAGACGTTTCACGGCATCTGGTGTTACCAGAGGAAGGTCAGACATAAAAATTAACACCGGGGTATCCTGGTGGGACAGATAGGCATTCAGTGCTTCATTAAGGTCGCGGCTATCAACATGTGACGGGATATCACGATACTCAAACGGAACAGTACAAAGGATGCAGGGAGAACAGCCCGCCTCCAGTAGCATATCCACCACATCCCCAAGCATTGCATAGGCAAACGCTTCCCGTTCTTCCGGATTCATCACTCCGGACAGACGGGTCTTTGGATTAACCGGTCTAAAGGGAATTACTGCATTGACATTTTGGGATTCAGACATGCATATACTCAAAAATAATTATTTGTCAGAGGCAAAGAACAGATGACAGTGGCAGTGACCATCGTTTTTGACTTCATCTTCGTGGTATATACAGGGACAGATAATTTCCTTATCCTTTTCCGGATCCCCGATTCTCATGCGACAGGGACAAAACTGCTCACCCAACTTGAGCGTATTCCGGGCAAGTCCCTTAATAACTGCTCCAAGTTGTTTTTCATTGGGGTTCACCATCCAACCGTGGGAAAAAGCGTAATCCTGTGCCCATAAGAGGATGTCCTCTTGGAACTGATCCTCTTTTTCTGCATCATTGTTCTCTGTCATATCATTACCTCCATCACCGTACTTGTCATGCTATTTCCAACTTCATTTTTTTGAGATTATTTTTTCCACAACATTGCCATATACGGAGAGCACATCGCCTGTACCTAACCGATAGACATCCTTGTCCATTGATTCCCCGGTTTGGATATCCCACAACCGCATAGAATCCATACTTATCTCATCACCCAGATAAATTTTGTCACCGGAACAGCCAAATTCAATCTTAAAGTCTACGAGCGTAATACCCACGTTTAAAAAGAAATCCTTTAGGATTTTATTTATCTTTAGTGTCATCTCGCGGACTTCCCTAAGACCTTCAGTTGTCAAAAAACCAAGAGCAAGAATGAGGTCATCGTTGATTGAAGGGTCACCGTGTTCATCGGATTTATAATCGGTTACAATCACCGGCGGATCAATGAGTTGCCCTTTTTTGAAGGGAAATTTTTTAACGATAGAACCAGCGGCCACATTCCGCGCAATGACTTCAAGGGGAATCATCGTGAGTTCCCTGACAATCATGGTCTTATCGTCTTCCATCCGGATAAAATGTGTTGGAATCCCATTCTTTTCGAGCAACTCAAAGAAAAATGCAGAAACACGCGCATTGTATTGTCCTTTTCCTGCAAGGGTATCCTTTTTCTCTCCATTAAAGGCGGTAATATCATCGCGGAATACTACTTTCAACTCTCCGGGGACCGGTGTCCGGAACACTGATTTTGCCTTTCCTGTATAGATGGGCTGGTTATTATCCATGGTATTCATTATCTCCAAATTCTGTTGTATTCCGTATTTCAATTATGGCACTAAGCCTTTGAATTATTTCACTCAGACGGTCATCATACCATCCCTTGTCAATGTAGTGCTGGTAGATGCAGAGTCGTTCTTTTAGGATATTATTTCCAATAATCCCTTTCAGTTCGTCAATCTGTGGCCATTGATGTTCTGGGTTGACATAATCAACCGTGATTGGTGAAACGCCACCCAGATCATCGACTCCACAGGAAATAAGATATGAGGCGTCAGACAAATTCGGAGGCACCTGAACCCTCACATCGTTTGGCAGAATCTCGCGAGCAGAACGAATGATGTTGCACATCTCTTCTGCACCGGGGTATGAAGCTGATTCCATCGGAGTGCCCTCCTTCGGACAGAAATTTTGAATAATGACCTCCTGAATATGGCCATACCGCTTGTGGATGTCTCGTATTACTTCCAGTGATTCAATGCGGTCGTCTGCGGTCTCACCAATCCCGATCAATATCCCGGTAGTGAAGGGAATTTTCAGTTTACCTGCATCTTCCATCATCCGGATACGAACATCAGGCGCTTTCCCGGGTGAGCCCCAGTGGGCAGGAATTTCTGCTGTCGTCTCAAGCATGAGACCCATACTCGCGTTCACCTCACGAAGACGAGTCATCTCATCTTCCGTAAGGACACCGGCATTCGTATGAGGCAAAAGACCCATGGCAATCGCGTCTGCACACATGTCATAGCAGTAATCAAGAAAATCAGTATACCCGATCTCGGACAAATACGGTGCAAAGCCAGAGACGTTTCCCGGACGCTCCCCAAAGGTAAACAATGCCTCCGTACACCCCATACGAGCACTGTGCTGCAATATGTCACGGACCGCATCAGGAGGCATCACACATCCCGCCTGAGGGGGTTTCTTAAAGCAACAGTATCCGCATGAATTACTACAGACAGTAGTCAGGGGAAGAAACGCATTGCGTGAAAATGTTACGACACGCCGCTGCATGAATGTACTATTTCTGCGTGCATTATATTCAATCTTCGGAAAAGGCAGAAAAAAAGTCAGAACCACTGGTCAAGTGTTTTTTGATTGGCCGTTGTGCGCATTTTTGTGAGGACGGCATCCACACGCTCTTCAGAAAACTCATACCGCCCACAAAGGAGATCATGCACCGCAGATTCATCCGGTTTTTGCCATGCAATAGTATAATCATCCGTCACCGGCGGAGAACAGAAAAACTCTATCACTGGCTCGGGATCAAAATCAGGTGCTTTTTCATGGATGGTTTTTTGGAATGCGTCTTTCTGAACAATTTTCAATGCTGTTTTTGGGCCAATCCCCTTTATTCCCTCGTTAAAATCGGTTCCGATAAGGATGCCCATCTCAATCAGATTCTCACGAGTAATCTTGAGACCATCAAGAATTTTTGCTAAGTAGAGCTTTTCCGGTTCGACAACAAGTGTCCGACCCCGAAATTTCCGTTTGCCGCTGACGGCCAGATTTCGTACCAGAACCGGCACCCCAAATAAAAGTGAATCGTAGTCCTGTGATACAGAAAATTCCACATCATTCTTCTGCACCATATGCGCTGCCTGTGCTTCACCCTCACTGGGTGCATCCACGAATGGAATGCCCATCGCCGTCAACAGTTCCTTTGAACTGGACATCACCCATGCATCGACACGGGAAGAGGCGCGTGCCTGTTTATAAGACTCAGCTACATCTCCCTTTTCTTTCGCTTCTGTCCAGGCAATTCCTGCATTATCACGAATTTCCCGCCTTTTTGCAATGGTTTCCGATTTTAGATCAGGTGGTTTCCCATCAAAAATATACACCGGCTTCAGTCCATATTCAAGAAAACGCGCAGTCCTGAAAAAAAGGCCGGAGATATGCGATGTAACTTTCCCCTCGCTATTCATCAGCGGAGTTCCGTCTGGCTGTCTGATAATGGTTAAAAATTGATATAAGGCATTATTGCCATCAATCGCCGCTGTACCGGAGAGTGAATCCCACCCCACCGGCACTTTGTAATCTGCCAGAATTTCTCGTAACGCAACGCCCATACTATCAAAAATATATGTGTTTTTCTAACGGTAAACTCTGCGAGATAATTCCCCAACAATCTGATGAACTTCTGATATCATGGTATCGCATTTGTTGCATACCAGCATATTCAATTCATCAAGATTCATACGCATTGTCCGTTCTCTTGCAATGACGCTCTTATCAAGATTTCTAATCTTTGCACCAAGCGAAAGAAACAGCCCCCCCAATGCGGCCATCATCAGCGTTGCTGCAACAGCAAGTACCAGATCCTGCCAAATTCGCAGAACCAGAACCAGTGTTGATATGATAAGAACAATTGCCAGTATGATATCGACAATAAATTCCTGAATATCCATAACAGTTCATATCAGCGTGACACTAATTAAATTACCTGTATTGATTTGGCTTTAACCCCTTCTGAGAATAGGAATCTCTGAGTTTGCGAACATGCTTTTTAACTAATCAGAGTACATAATCAGTCATCAATGAATATGAGAGAAATTGCTCCGTTCATCGGAATGGGTATTCTGATGATTGCAGTACAGATTATTGCCCTTTTCCTCACGCCCCTGATGCTTGGCGCGGGATATGAGGCATTCGAAGACCCAGGTTCAACGGCAAATCTCCTTTACTTTGTCGTCATCCTTCTCGTATTCACCGGAGTTCTCCTCTGGCTCATAAAGCGCGGGAAAAAAATTGTCATTCAGGCCATTATCGGTCTTTCCATTCTGTTTATATTTGGATACATTTACAGCGCAATAGTTCTCTTTTTTATGGGAAACACCCTTCTCGGCTGGTCACTCACCATCATTGCCACCGCTATATCAGGGGCGCTCCTGTATGTCTACCCTGAATGGTATGTCATTGATATTCTTGGTATCCTGATATCAGCAGGCGCCGCAGCAATATTTGGCATATCCCTTGCTATTATCCCGGTTTTGATTCTTTTAATAGTGCTTGCTCTCTACGATGCAATTTCCGTATACCGTACAAAGCACATGGTGGTTCTTGCGGAAAGTGTCATTGAGATGAAAACACCGATTCTTGTTGTGATGCCAAAGTCACTTGATTATTCATACATCAAACAAGGAGTTGAAATAAAAGATAAAAAAGAAGAGAGAGGGGCATATATTATGGGAATGGGAGATCTCATCATGCCAAATATACTGGTTGTTTCTTCCTTCGCGTTCCTCGCGGGCGCACCGCTCTTATTCGGCATTCCCCTGCCAACCATCGGTGCCATGGCAGGGACCCTTATTGGCCTTGCAGCCCTGTTATGGTTTGTGTCAGGAGGGAAACCTCAGGCGGGTCTCCCTCTATTGAATGGAGGAGCGATCGTTGGATTTATTCTTCTATGTGCATTAACGGGGAGCTGGGCCTGGATACCCGGTATGTGAGGAGGCGTTCAACGACCTCTTCAATACCTTCCTCGGTTGTTGTTGACATGTTTTGATACCCATCAAGAGTTTTCAGGTCGGATTTGTTTACCACTACCTCAATAGGCACAATGTCAATCATCCGCCGGAGTTCTTCAAGAAGGTTTAGTTGCTCCTGAATCGGATATCCACACAATTCACTCGCATCGATGATGAAAAGGATGACATCTGCGATATTGGTGATTGCAGAGAGTGCCTGATGCTCGATATAATTCCGTTCCAGGGCAGGCCGGTCGAGAATACCTGGTGTATCAACAATCTGAATCCGTTCTCGTCCGATAGTACAATGT
>JAAYIO010000071.1 GCA_012523385.1 Methanomicrobiales archaeon | reverse complement strand
GTATCAAACAGGAGAATTATTATCATCCTATCCCTGTTTCCCATCTTAGTATCTGCCATACTGTTCATTAGAACTTTCAAGTCATCTTTTTCGAGTACCTGTCTCTGACGCTTTGTAAGTTTAAGTAACGGCACATTTTTGACAGACAGATATACCTGCATGAGTGAGATGTCTCCATCAGACACATACTTAATATATGACTTTATAGCTGCTAGCTTCTGATTTACAGCACTGTTTCCTAGATTCTTCTCTTCCTGAAGATACTGAGAATAGGAAAGTACGAATTCATATGTGCAGTCAGTGAAACAGAAACGTATTACTTTGATATTTCTTACTTCTGTAACGTATATATAAAAATTGGTCAGAGCTATCCGGTATGCTTTAATAGTTTCCTGACTTTTCTTGTTCTGTCTTGAAAGATAGATATCCAGATAATCCATGGTTTTAGAAAAAAACAATTCTGTGAAAGCGGGATTATTCCTCATAAAGTTTCACCTCCGGAATCACATCACCTGCCATCGTATCACGCTGTGCAATAGTTTTATATGCATCGTTTACAAGATAATAGTAATAGAAAGTTTCATTTGTACTTTTGTGTCCAAGATATCTGCTCAGATATGGCATCATAACCTGTAGATCTAAACCCCGTTCTGCCCAGAGATTCATACGTCTTACCACAAAAGTAAATCGAAAATCATGTACCGTAGGTTCATTATTACAGCCCGCATATAGAGTTTTGTTCCAAAAACGCTTAAATACAGAGCCTATGGTTGTATTCGTCAGTGGCTTTTCAGGATTCATTCCTGGAAAAAACCATTTAGGGTAAAATTTAAGGGTATTATAAAGATAATCATAGTAGTCTCGGCAACTGGTAGCAAGATCATCGGATAAATATACCAGACGGTCTTTATAACCTTTAGAATCTAGGATTGTTAATATACCCTCCTTAAGATTTATATTTTCAGAAGCAATCCCAGCGGCTTCAGAGTTTCGAAGACCAAGGCAGCAATAAAGGCGAAAAATCAACCTGTATTCTGCATGAAGCAGCACCTCTTTGGGTCTGTATAATCTTGGCTGACAGGTATCCAGTTCCTTGAAAAAAGCATCGATTTCCTCCTGGTCAAAAATGTGAGGTAATGCCCTTGTGAAATGACAGAAATCGTGAGGAATATATACTTCGATTCCACAGGATGCCATATATAACAGGAGCTGCTTTACACATGAGATTCGTTTTCCCTGGTTAAATGCCCCTTCATTCTCAGTACGTTCCATCCATCCCGAAAGGAACGCTTTGGTTATGTTCAACGTATCAAGCTTATTATTAACACAGTATGTATCGAATCTGTTGAGAACCAGTTTTTCGGAATGGTAGGAGTACCCAGCGGCATGCTTTTCTTTTAAGAGACCGTCAATATATGAGGCTATTATACTGAGACGCATTGTTTTATCTTTCATAATGCCAACCTCCAATTCCACAATCTCTCAACGACAAAGCACACATTCTCATACGGTCAACATCAAGCGATAGATATCTATGTACGGAAGCTGTTCCCTGCTGTCCAAGTGCATTGGCTACCATATCAGCGCCAACACCCTTCCGAAGGAGGTTTGTTGCATATGTCTTTCTGGTCACATGGAACCCAGAACCTTCTACATTCCGATTAGGAAGTGCAGTTTTCAATGCTCTAATACAAACGGCACGACCGACTATTCTATGTGGTGCTTTTTCACTAAGAAAAATATTTGGAGCAGCTTTTTTATGCCTTTCTTCCATTATGTAACGGAATAACGCATTGCCAACTTCTGTTGGCATCGGCAGATTAACTTCTACTGATGTTTTACTCTGAATAAAACGAATGGAGGCTGTCTGCCAGTCTACGTTATCAAACTTCAGATTTACAATGTCAGACGACCGCATTCCCATTTTCAATCCAAGAAGTAGCATAGCCTTTTTCCTAAGGGAAAGGACAGATTCTTCAGAGGAGAGTTCTGCATTCAGCTGTTCTATCTCTGTTTGCGATAATACAACAACGATTGTTTCTTTTGGAGCACTGGTGCGGTTTAACGCGACAAATAGCATGGGATTATTCAGATATCCTTCATCTCCTAGGTAGAAAAGAAATTTACGTATTCGGGCATTGTACGCATTTTTCCCAGCAGGAGTTTTATGAACATCCTGAGCATTAAAATCTTTTATGTGTGGGGCCGTTAATTCATTGAATGACCGAATACCGACAGAATCCAGGTAAATACAAAAGCGATAGACGCTGGATCTGATCATGTTCAGAGTGGAAACTGCCCATCCTTCCCTTGTTTTGGCATCTAAATATCTTCCTGCAACTATTCTGCTCCATCCTGGGAGAAGATCAAAAGCACGTGTCTTTTGACGGAAAAAGCTATTGATATGTATTTCAGAGATAGTATAGTATTGGGCAATGAGACAGAGACCACGCCGTATTGAATACGCTTCCTTATGAAAGAGTTCACTGGTTGAATTAAACCATACCATAGCGATTTCCGGACTATATCTGTATCCATTGATGTCAAGAAATAAGAGCAATAGATCTATTGCTTTTCGAAATGTTGAACGGACGGACTTACTGTATTCATTTTCTGAACAGACTTTCTGAAAAATAAGCTGATATTTATGAAGCTCGTCAACCGCAACCGTAGGGGATGAGTTTATGATACTATTTATAGCCTTATGAACCGTTTGATCGGTCAGATTCCAAAAACACTCTTTTTGAAAGGTGAGATAATGGATCAGTAT
>JAAYIO010000003.1 GCA_012523385.1 Methanomicrobiales archaeon | reverse complement strand
GGACTCTTGCAGGAGAGGGAAGATGTCTCAGCCGGGAACTATTCAGCCATGCCAGTGTTCTGCCGACAAGCAGGAAAAACCCACATACCGCTACTGCGACAAGCAGAATCTCAACATAGCTGCACAATTCTGATACGGGCCGGAAGAACAGACCGAAATAATTTATAATGCTGTCATATATGGGATTGGATGGACTACGTCCATAACTCACTATGGTATACAATAAGAACGAGACAACAGAATATGCAATCACCACGATCCACTTCTTTTTCATCTTCAACCGGGGATATATGAGCTGAAATGGCGTAATCACTCCGAGTGCAAGGATCGTTATGTGTATCATCTGATCCTGGAGATATGACAGTCCGGTGTACTCTCCCATGAGGGCGATGAATGCTATCGCAATGGCGATGATCGGTGGAGTAACTACCCGTATCTTTCTATCTGGTATGCGATGGATGAGGAAAAACAGAATAGCGGCATATCCTCCAATAACTATGGCTGCTGGCAGGAAAAAAAGCATTATCCCGCACATAATGTCGAAAATTTGGATTTCCATCAATGATTCCATGATCAGTATCTGCACTCTTCCTCACCTCTCCAGATCATCCTCACCCCTCCAGGTCGATTACAAATTCCCACGGCCCTTCGTTTTCCCTGAACCGGGAGACATTCACGTGCAACACCTTCGCATGTGAGGGGATCGGTTCCAGTCTCCAGAATATCAGGGTGCTATCCCCAACAGGGCGGTAGCTGAACCCCAGTGCCCGGAGGGGTCTGCCATCGTCCACCCGGAACTCGCCGTGCGGTTCGGGAGAGCGTGGTGGCGGGGTGACGCCCGGCGGGTGCGGAATGGTGGGGGTGGCGAGCGGGTCGTGGGGGAGCTCGACACATAGTACCATTTCCACCCGTTCCCCGGTGCACTCGATGGATTCAAAGGTAACTGTGACATTCCTGTTTTTCTCGGTCTGGTGAACGGCGACGGTTTTTACCATGGGGTCTGTAGGAGGTACATACTCGTACGGCGGAATTGTGTCCGGGTCATAGGGTGCCGGAGCAACCGATTCGGCGATCCGCACCATCTCCTCCTCACCTGGGGTTCCGGTAAGGGCAAACGAGAGATTGAAAGCGCTCCACTGGAGCTGGTTTTCATGACCAGAGGAGAAAAACGTTCCTTTCACCCCGTTGACCACCACCTGCTTTTCTGTGTCTGGAAAATCTCCGTATACCATCGTACCGACCGGCCCCTGATCAAAGCGGAGTGTGATCTCTCCCCGCTGGTACCATATCATCTGGTGTCTGTCCTGGCCGACATCAGCGCCTGAAGAACTGAATACGTATCCCCCGGGGAGATAGAAGGGGAGGGCCAGCACGATATCGGGCGCCAGGTGCCACTGGGCATTGTGGAGTGAGGTAAAGATGAGGGGAGTAATGCAGGGAGTAAAAGGAGGCCGAATTTCAGCACCTTCGGGTGGTGTGAAGATAAACACGTCGTCAGGAACGCCGGGATTGACCTGTATTTCGCGATAATTCACTCTTTTGATAAGAGTGTCCGATTCGTCGTACATCTTTATCGTGGCCACCATCCAGGTATCTGTGAAGATACAGGCACGGATCGTTGAGAAGCGGTACTCCGAAAACTGCCGGTTTAAGGGAGATGACGATGTTCTGATCTCAATCACGGCAGTTTTCCTTTCGTCTATGAAGTCATGACATAGTGAATTCACGTCATTCTCTTCATCATGTATGAGGTCACGAACCAGACGCTGGAAGTCCAAATATGCCACAAAGTTCCCATCAGGAGATCTAGCGGGCTCGGAATAGGCCAGATTCGCGCGTGAAGAATACTCCGAGAGCGTCGTCCCGTTGAGGACAGCATAACTGCCGTTTCCCTTTTTTGATGATGCGAGGTGCTCGACCCGGTAGCGGTCGGGATATTTTGCTGTTATACAAATGACGTCAACATTCCCGGTTCCGCCGTCATACACATCCATTATTGCCGAATAGTCCCTGACGTTTTCCTGCTGCTCTGTGAATGTCGCGGCAATTTCACGGGTGGTCAATTCCTGTGCCGGGGTCTCGGTGCATCCTGCAATAAATACGAACACCAAACAGAGCACCAGAACAGTGAAATGGTTTATTGTTACCACTTCATCCCCCATGATATGCCTGTCTCAGTATCTCCCCTGAGTGAGCGTCGATTAACACCGGCGGCATGTCTGGCGAAACCATTGACCTGACCGGTGAATCGTCAAAGGTGGTCCACCATACCAGACGGACATCACGGCTTTCATCGTCAGACAGGGGAGAGTCCGTCATCCACGCCAGCCGGGTTGAGAAAATGTCGACCCTGGTGGAGTATTCTTCCTGCATAAATGCCTGGAATAGTTCTTCTGCCTTGTCCTGTGTTATAGTGGGGCTGGTGTTGACGAAGATATCTTTTCCCGGAACAGTCCACCTCTTCCGGTATCCCGGAATTTTCCCTGTCCGGGCATCGACATCGACCACGACATCATCCCATACGCATGGAATATCCATTAAATATCTTCTGAAGGAAACGCTGTACTCACCTTCCTCGCTCCTCGCCGTTCCGAAGTAATGCACCTCCTTAAATCGCAAATCCTCCTCTGTATACTTCGACCAGATATGTTTTTCTGCGATCTGTATTGCATTGTTGAGCGATATCGTTGTAGTGCCAGTTGAAATCACTGTTTTCCGGTCATAGTAATAGAGCAGATCCCCGGTTTTGGGATCGATGCCGGTCATTATGACTGCACCGTGATGTGATGAGGCATTCAGTTGCCAGAGGAGTCCGAAATCGGCATCTTCAACCAGTTTTCCCGTAATGGAATCATATCGGGTCTCAGGGAATTGTGATTTGACGATAGATTTCGCCTCTTCAGGACCTACCGACACCGGAGATGCGGGAAGTTCTCCTTCGTAGGTCCCTGCTGAAAGAGTGACATCCTCTACCTTCCCCTCTGAAACCCTGACCTGCACACGAGCCCTGTCGACAACAGTAAAGT
>JAAYIO010000070.1 GCA_012523385.1 Methanomicrobiales archaeon | reverse complement strand
GCCTCATCCCCTATCACATACGGACGGCGGGACGTGTCCACCCATTTTGCATCACTGAGGTGTGAGAGCATTTCACGCGGACATCGCCGGACTCTCATGATTACCCGACCAGAATAATGCCGCCGCCTTCCGGGTCCCTGAGGAAACGCACCTTTTCGTGATCAGAAAGTTTCAGCCATGCAAGGGCCTTGACTTCGCGTATCTCATACGTTACCGGATCAAGAATTCCTGCCATATCCTGATCGATATACGTCACATCTGCTGTTTCTGCCTCACGGACGTGGCCAATAAGCCGGTATTCGGACTCATCATGGAGCACATCGGTGTTGCCTTCCTTGAGATCAAACACCCGCAAAAATCCTTTGTCGGCTCCCCTGACCTCGTAATACCGGTTTTTATAGGTGATGACATCGCCCTGCCGGAACTGAGGCAGACGGAGAAGAATGGTAACACGGTAGAGTTTTCTTCCTTCCTTTTCGCCCACCAGTTTGGGATGTCGCGTTATTTTACCGCCCATCTCGGTGACAATCTGGCGTGAAATCATTGCACCGATACTGTGACTGGATACGATAATATCCACGCCGTCACGGATGTCATCAATCCGCGTAATAAACGAGAGGCGGTCTCCTGCCTCCTGCACCGTATCTTCCACATCGTGGGCAATTTTATCCACCCGGATGCGTTCGTATAAATCAGGCCGTCGGTTTGTTGCGCGGACCTGAATCGTGGATTCATAATATCCTCCGGATAACCGACCGCATCGGTCGCACTGCTCTCTCCTCCAGACAATCAGCACATCACAGGACTTCTGGACATGTTTTTCATACAGGATACCGCGTGCAAACACCGTACAGAGGGTGCGGTTGGGGTTGAGCTCAACCAAAGAGACGAGACCCACCTCTAAGTCCTGCACATCATTGTGCACAGACATGGCCCCGATTGCCAGTTCTTCAGCCAGTTTCTTTTGGTCATACGGCACATCCGACCACGTAGCGCCTTTCTTCATCGAATCGCAGGTAGGGCAGCAGATACACTCCACCCGTGGCTGACAGACCAGCCATTCAAGGGTTGATCTCATGCACTTATTGCAAAGGCCTTCATTATCGGTTTCGCCCCCGCATTTTGGGCAAAAATTTTCCTTTATTGACATTAATCCACGTTCTCTTTTATTTGGTTCAGAATATCTGAGCGTGAGGCACGGTACCTATCATCATGCATCCTCTTTCTTGTAACATGCCGCATTCAATTGCTGCCCCAACCGCCTTCTCTCCGAGGAGATTGCAGGTAGATGCATGCTCAAGTGCTCGTTTGACCTCTTCTTTTGTACAGGGCGTAGCGCCGTAGAATGCTTCGGTTACGCGTAAGGTAAGGTCTTCCCCCTTTATGGTTGTGTTGAGAAGCTCTTTGTCGCATACCGCAAGAACTTCACTGACACCAGCATGCCGGTGTATCTTCATGTACATTATGTAGTATATTGAGCTGGAATGAATAAGAATATGGGGAACGCGCTATGGGAGGGTGAACTCCACTCCATATACTGCGGTGGGAGTTTCGGCATGAATCCTCCATACGTCATCTTCCGTAAACCGGCCATCTTCGAGATATTTTCGGGTATACCGCGGCACCGATTTCGGACCGATGACCGCCCCCGGGCGGTCGTTGTCATCCATATAGTCACTTTCCATCGTAAAGGTGAGACCGTTTTTGGCACAGTCGGGAATCTTTACCGTGCGTGCCAGAAGGGAGGGCATCAGGGGGGTATCCGGCGTGCCAAAATGTTTCACGACGCGGTTCACCGCGACACCGGCGTGTCGTGCCATATCCACCACATCAGCACACGGTCCCGTCTCTGCGTGAATCTGCAGGGCGCAATTGGTGTCATGCGAAAGGGCAAGGGCATGTCCGAGGATGCGATTTGATGCATCCCAGACTTCTGCTTCAACAGGGTAATGCGGACGGCCGGATTTCAGGGCGATGGCTGTTCCTGCCGCTACATACCCTGCGGCGATGTCAAGACCGCGTTTCATCACGGCTTCTGCTTCAGGTAAAGACATCCGTTCAGTAAGCCTGCCGATCTCTGCCGGGTGAACGCCAAAAATAGGATAGACCACAACACCTGTCTCGCGAATAGCTTCCGCGGTCTTGAGGGTGATCTCATAGACCTCGCGGAACTCATCACCTGTTACGGGGTGAATCCCGTGCGACCATGAGGGTTTGGTGACGAGGCACATATGAGTGCCGCCCGCACGAAAAAAGTCCTTTGCGGCCTCTATACCTCTCCCGTTCTCGCGGTCGATATGAATGTGATCGTCGGTTATCGGTATGCCCAATGAGGTCATCCGATATCCGTAATATGCATCAAAGGATAATCGCCGTCAAATTTCAGGGATGCAGAGCATGTCGCGTCTCCAACGCTTGTCTGAATCTGCACCTCGAGCATTTTTCCCTCTAATTCACTGTAGCCGAAGGGATTTCGTTCCATCATCTTGGTGTTGATGACAACAGACACAGAATCCACGCAGGGCTGAAGGGCAACGGCATTTGCAATGGCCGTCTCGACAGATTTTGCCGTATCCGGGGATATCGGGGTGCCCACCCACTGGTGGTACAGAGCACCCAGTTTTATTCCTGCCTCAAAGGCAGCCTGAACATCATCTCGAATCATACCAGAAATTTCTCTTTTGAATCAATTAAACCCGTGGGTGGTACCGCTAATTCAGGAGCCGTAATACCCCATGCCGGGGCTGGAGCGCCTCTCCTGACCGGGTCAGTTGTTCTATCATCTTTTCGACATCATCCTTGTTGTAGCCGGATGACACCAGATTGTTGATGATATCTGCGGTCTGTGCAAAGCCTTTTTCGTCAGCGAACTGACGGATGGTCTCTTTTAAGATTCGTGCGATATCGCGGCGTTTCTTTGAAACTCCGGTGACCAGCTTATCGATATCATAGGTGCCGGTATCCGCGTCATACGCCACTTTCCTGAGGCAGGCATCCGCAATGGCAATAACCCGGTCTGCATCAGAGAAATTAATCTCATTACTCAGCCGGATACGGGCACTTGCTTCTGCAAGGCGCACCAGTCCTTCGAGCTGACGCGCGGTGACGGGAACGGGTTTACTATTGTCGTCAGCAAGGGAACGCAGATTCAGGTAATAGGCCATAATGTGTTCGCGGGCCTCATCCGTGAGAATGGGGAAGCAGGTTCTCTTGGCATAGGCGATGTACTTCCTGAACAATACGGGATCAATCTCAGGTGTCACCGGTGCCAGTTGGCGGGTGATGTAGTCCTCATCAAGGCCTTCAATCGGGAACCGGGTGTTCTGCTCAATTAACTCACCGACACTATGGGACTTCAGGATGTGCTCACCAATCGCCCGGTCGAGTTTCTCTTCCGGTTTATCTTCCATGATGAAGATTAAGTCAAAACGCGACAAGAGAGACGGCGGCATATTGATCTGCTCTGCTATGGGTGCATACTCATCAAACCGCCCCATCTTGGGGTTTGCTGCTCCGAGAAGGGCGCATCGCGTCTTTAAGGTGGCAGTGATGCCTGCCTTTGCGATAGAGACGGTCTGCTGTTCCATGGCTTCGTGCAGTGCACTGCGATCATCTTTTGCCATCTTGTCCATCTCATCGACGGCCGCAATACCCATGTCCGCAAGGACGAGCGCTCCTGCCTCAAGGGTCCAGCGTCCGTCACCAAATTCGTCTTTCACCGCGGTTGCCGTAAGTCCTGCGGAGGTGGACGACTTACCACTCGTGTAGATACCCCGCGGAGAGAGTTTGATGACATACCTGAGCACCTGCGATTTTGCAATACCCGGGTCTCCCACAAGGAGCATGTGGATATCTCCCCTGAGACGACTCCCATCCGGCATCTCTTTTGCAATCCCGCCAAAGAGCACGAGAGATATGGCCGTCTTTACATCCTGCATACCATAAATCGAGGGTGCGATGGAGTGGGATATCTTTTCATAAATCTGGGGGTCTTTACTTAACTCAAGGATCTCTTTCTCCTCAAGTTCTGATATGGAGACCTCTTCATACTCCTTTTCCCCTATCTCAATCGAATTTGCTTCGACATAGATATCAAAAAGGGTGCTTTTGCTGCCGTGGTTCGTGCGCTGAACGGAACGGAGAATGCCGTTTACGATAACACGGTCCCCCGGAGAGACGGTGCCGGTGAGGTCATCTGTTACATCAACATCAAGTGTCTGCGGCTGTTCTCCGCCCCGGAGTCCCTCAGGGGTCTCCTGAATGCGCAACTTCTGTGAATCAACAAAGGTAGAGAGTGCCGGCACCAGATCCATCTTTGTCGCCCGTTCACACTGCGCACAGGGACGGTAGGGTTCCGTGAACTGTGAGTAGTCCTGCTTGTAGGGCGCGGTCATCGTGCCGCACATCAGACAGCGGAATACTGCCTGAATCAGCCGCGGACGGACTTCGGTGGTCTTTCTGAGAATCCCCTCCACCGATACAAAGGTATTGATATGGTGAGAGCGGATGTCCCGCACATCAATTTTGCGGGGAAGGCAACGGAACCGGATATTAATTGAATCGGTCTTTGCCTCTTCGTCTTTTGTAAAGATCAGGTTATAGTTGCGGATGGCATCCCTGACATCCCCGATGACTTTTCCCGGCGTATTCAGAAGTTCATCGGCCATCTCAAGGCCGGTCTTTCCCCACTTTGAGACCTCGCGGTAGTCTATTTCAAGGGATTTTAAGTGCGGATACTGTGCGCTGATCTCGCCTATCTCTTTACGGTAGTGTTTCTTGAGGAATTTGTTCCAGTCAGACGCACGGTCGGTGATCTCTATATCGTCAAACGCTTCAGTCTCGTCTTTCACTAACGTGTGCCTCCACCATCTTTCAGGGAGTCAGCACTCAAAACAATGTTTGCGATGAGTGCCTCCATCTGTATCTCGCTGTTTGCCCCTTCACTCAACCGGAAATCTGCTTCGCCAAGGTGCGCTATTAGTTGAGTCTTTAACCGGCGGTCCAGATTGATCCGGATAATGGTTCGGTACATCTGATTAATGAGTTCATTAGGTGCAATGCCGCGGGAATACAGGAGGTCATGCACTAAGGCTTCGGCCCCTTCATAGTCACCGGCAATCGATGTATGCATCAGTGCCTCAATCTCTTCCGGGCGTGCGGTGGAGGTGATTTCATACACCATATCGGCGGTGATGTGGGTGTTGACAATCGCCCCGCCCTGAAGCGCATTGATGGCCTTTCGCATATCGCCCTGAGCGACATAGACGATGGCATCCAGCGCTTCCGGTGTGCAGGTGAGTCCTTCAAGAGTAGCAATCCGCGAGATTTCTTTGATGACAGCTTCTTTTGAGAGGGGCCGGAACCGGTATATCGCGCACCTGCTCTGGATGGGGTCGATGATCTTTGATGAGTAGTTGCAGGAGAGGATAAACCGGCAGTTTGAGGCGTAACTCTCCATCGTGCGGCGGAGCGCCGCCTGTGCATCGGTCGTGAGTGCATCCGCCTCATCTAAAAAGAGAATCTTAAACTCTGCTCCGCCGAGCGCTGCGGTGCGGGCGAACTGTTTGATCTGGTTTCTGACGACATCGATACCGCGTTCATCTGAGGCATTGAGCTCACGGAAGTTCATCTGCCAGGTGTCGCCAAAAAATTCCCGTGCAAGCGCTATGGCAGACGTGGTCTTTCCGATGCCCGCATTGCCGGTGAAAAGCAGGTGCGGGAGGTTGCCTGAAATGACATATGACTTCAGGCGCGAGATGAT
>JAAYIO010000069.1 GCA_012523385.1 Methanomicrobiales archaeon | reverse complement strand
GTACCGGAAGGAAGAATAGGATTCGTATTTCCGGTTTATATCGGAGGTCCCCCCCTTCTTGTCGCTGAATTTGCCACAAAAATAGATCTAACCGCCGCGAATGAAATCTTTGGCCTTGTGACGATGGGGGCAGCAGGCGATGGAGCATGGAAACGACTAAAAAAGATCCTTAAAAAGCGTTCATACCCCATGAATGCAGCTTATTGCGTGAAGATGCCCACCAATTATATGGTGCTTGGGGATGTCCTGCCCGAAGATCAAAAGTACAATGTCCTCGCAACCGCAGAATCTGAGATGGAACGGATTGCAGGTAAAATTACCCGCGGAGAAAATGAATTTGAGAAGGAACCCTTTTTGATAAACTTTTTAAATAACGCTCTCTATCCATTCCTGAAAGGCCAGTTGCGGGCGCAGGGGGCACGCTTCAGAGTAGATAAAAAATGTAATAACTGTGGTATATGCGAACAAATCTGCCCGGTCTACAACATCACTTTGGTCGGCTTAAACCCCCCTGAATGGGGTAATGCATGCGAATCCTGCTTTGCCTGTATCAATTACTGTCCCCGGAGTGCCATTCAGTCCGGAAAGAAGACAGAAACACGGGGCAGGTATCATCACCCGAATGTAAGCGTCAATGATCTCATGGTGCAGAACGGAAGAGAATAACCCGACATCCCCATAACCTTTTTTTGGATGCCTGCAATACTCCGGATGTACGTAAGAGGATTTGAACATATGCAGAAAACACCTGTTCGCGAAATACAAGGAACCGATTGGGAGGAGACCGTTGAGAAAAGTGCACTCCCTGTTGCGGTGATGTTTTACAGTCCGACCTGCCCACACTGCAAAACAATGGAGCCGTACTTCCGTAACTATGCAACGGAATATGATGGAAAGATGCTCTTTGTCCGACTCAACCTGGCGGAAAACCTATGGATCGGGGAACGATACGGCGTGATGGCAACACCGACATTCGGGTTCTTCTGCGCCGGAAAACCGGTTCAAAGTATTTCCGGTGCGGTTTATCCATCAATCCTCAAACAACGGGCAGAAGAGGTGCTTGTGCACGGCGCTGAGTGTGCTGAATTATCATCTGCGGTCGACTATGAGATTAGCGGATATGCATAAAATTCCTTTATTCACGATTCCAGACAGAAAATCTGATCCATTTTCACCAGCAGAACAGCACGCTAATATAATGGACAGTTCATGCTGTCTCATTCTTTCTGCCGGAGTGGCGTGGCTACATACCCACGGGAAATGTGGATCAATTATGGCAGAAACGCTACAGTTATGCGCACATGAGTAAAATAGAGTTTATTACATTTCAGGAGATAGTATAACAACTATGAAAATCTGCATACCAATTAGTGAAGATAAAGGCCTCGAGAGTATCCCATACGGCCATTTTGGCTCTGCACCAGCATTCCTTCTGGTCAATACTGAGACCAAAGAATGCACACAGGTGCCACCCACAGAATCTACTCACGGTCACGGAGGCTGCGCACCAGCAGTGGAACTGGCAAACCACTCTGTTGATGCAGTTCTTGTCGGAGGGATTGGCAGAGGAGCTATCATGAGCCTCAATGGTGCAGGAATAAAAGTATTCTGCGCTATACCCGGCACCGTCGGAGATAATGTTCAGGCACTAAACGACGGAAAACTTGGGGAGATGGATCCCTCAGGTGCCTGTGCCGGCCACAGCCACGAAGGTGGCGACTGCTGTTAGAGGAAACAACCTCAAACATCAAAAACGCGTTTAGCACTGCACACCCCTCAATCGGATGAGGATTCCCTCATCCGATCTTCAGGGCATTCGGCCTGCATCACAACCCATAACCCGCTCTTCTGCTATACGTAATCTGAATATATCCTATGCCACTTTCTGATGCAACCACAGTCCTGAGGAAATACTTCGGATACGACTCGCTGTACCCATATCAGGAAGAGATCATCCGTGCCCTTGCAGACGGTGAGGACG
>JAAYIO010000068.1 GCA_012523385.1 Methanomicrobiales archaeon | reverse complement strand
GTACCTATCACGGTTACTTATTGGCTTTCAGAATCTCCCGAAGCGGGGACTTAAACGGCCCAAGGGTGCCGTCATAGTTTCCTGCGGTGCTCATCTTTATGCCGGGAATCTTTACCGAGGCCTCAATCCCTGCCTTCATGCCTGCATTGATGGCCGCCTCATCGACACCATTCACCACAATCTCATAGACGCAGGTAACGCCTTTTGGCACCTTTGTGTCCGGCACCTGGTCCCGGATGGTGGGGCAGTACTTCTCATTCGTACTTGCCGGCAGGAAATCGTATTTCTTTGCGCCGACTTTTGAACCGGATGCAACAATGGGGAATGACGTAATTGTTCCAGGCACGAGCCCAATCGCATCAACCGATGCCTCTGCGGCCATAAGAGTCGCAGGCAGATTCTCTCCAAGGATGAGGAAGTTACCGCCGGCGATCCCCTTAACAATACCAAAATCTTCCTCGCCGATGTACTCGCCGTTCATGATGGGGATAGCCCAGCACGTGCGTTTACCTACCTTGACCTCGTGCTCATAGCCGTCGCCGAATACGTGGATTTCGACCTTAATGCGATCCTTTGCATCCGGCATACCATCAAAGGCTGCTGCGGTGGGCGAAGGGAGAACACACATGCCCAGACGGGCAACAACCTGTTCTTCCAGCCTCTTCTTACTGCCGGCAAAGAACATCATGGCAACGCCAGGGCGTCCGTCCGGTGTTTCATCCAAAGTTAGAATTCTCTCGATGCCTGCTTCACAGGGACACCCGATGTTTGTCGTTGCAAATCCGGTGGCCTCCGTTGCGATATTCACTGCCCATTTCTCATTGATTGCAGTGAGAATGACACGGCATGCCCAGTTCGGGAATGCTTCAGCATACTCATCTTCGATAAAAACGCCGTTTAATTTCATTTTTTTATTCTCTCCTCGGTAATTAACTATATGGTGCGGCATCGTACTATAACCTTTTCCTACAACTAATCGGCTCATCAAATCAATTTTGATGCAAATTAGCGGTTAGATCCAAATAATATCCCAGAATAGGAGTGATCGGGAAACCTTCTCCCTATTCGACCACACGAAGATTTCCTGTAAATCTATTAAAATTACGAGCCCATCCGAATAAACCGCTGGCCCATCCGAATAAACGATTTTTGTCTACTCACAGATAGATAAAACATTTCACAACGTAGTTCCGGTACCCCGGAAGCACCCTCGATTATGGTATGCTTTTCCCCGGAGTAAAGATGTGCACCCATCCGGTGATCAACACCGGGAACTAAGCCCCCAACATCTCCAGGAGATCCCCCCGGCGGAATGTGGCAGACAATTGTTGGAGGGAAATATCCCGGTCACCATAACAATCTTTCAATGCGTCATCTATTTTATCAACGGCATCCTTGTGATATCTGGCTTGCTCATCTTCAAATGCCTGAACCAGCGATGCAAAGTTACGATGAGAAACGTCTCCCAGGTCGGTCTTTTGATCGTTTAACAGTGCACGACCAATCAACATAGATAGGTAATGCGATGCATACGGGAGAAAATCTGGAGGATTTGAATCTGCTGGTCGTTTCCTTTGATTTTCAACGCTTCTGAAAATAAGGACTGCCAACAGCGCCTGAGCAGCATTTAAATCTTTGAAAATATCCGTATAAAGTTTCCCAAAGTGTTCTTTCCGTCGGAATTTTGCCTGGTGCGGTCTTTCTCTCCAGATCGCCAATACCGATTCTGCTACAATTGAACTGGAAATAGTATTAGATCCGCCACTGCCTTCTTCCCGCTGTCGCTTGTATGTGTAACCAAGGTCAGAAATTCCAATCTCAAGCTGTTTCTGTATTTCATCGTTTGAATGCAAGTCGCGAAGGTCTACCGGATTTTGACTATTTGTAGCGTAGGTGATATCCCGGACAAACTCTTTATCCGTTTCTGCCAGTTGGTAAACCCGGATCATTACATACGCGGACTCACTGACGGCATTTGGCAACGCATTATTCAGTGTTTCCTGAATGGTTCTACAGGTCTGCCCTCCATTAATCACCTGCATATTTTTGATTTGCACCTTATAATCGGACTTCTGAAATGCATTGTAATCAAACTTGTCACAAACTACCGTTATCCCATTATTGTAAAAATAAAATTTGTCAGACTTATCTGTATTACAAAGAGTTTCATGAATAGCGGTGTTTACCCGGTTGGAATGAAGCCCAAGATAACGGCGGATATTTCGTTCCAACAATTTATCGCCGAACTCGTTGAACAATCGCTGAATCTCCTGAACAGAGACCCGTCCAATAAGAACCCGCATATAGTTCATGTCCTCAACAATTGCCTGGCCACTCATTGTTACGATGGCATCAACCGATTTGGTGCGTTGGAGAATAGTTACGATTGAATCATGATTGAAATGGACGAAATCGACCCGGTCACCATAATCTTTTTTGACTGCGTTTATCCAGTTAGCTGCCTGTTCAGTCCAGATTGCTCCATTATTGCAGAGAATTACCCGCACATTAGGAATGTAGGCATCCCGAATTAGCGAGCGGATATCCTCGATTTTTGGAGCAATTTTCTCATTTAATGCTACTTTACGATACGGGTCAAAAAGAACCTGAACCGTGTTGACTGCTTTTTCAACGCCATTTTCCGGGAAATTTGCATCCCCATTCAGGTTTTTGATCTTGTATTTTCCCTGAAAAATCGTGACTAAAAATTCTCCGTCATCAACTTCTCCGATATGAAGACCATCAACACCGGCATCATTTCCTCCATCAGTCAAAAGCTCAGCAGCTTCCTCCAAAGGGATGTCGAGGCAGGTGGACATACATAACATTACAAATGCAGCTGATTTCTTTTTATTTGCATCAGCCCCATGAGGCAGCAAATCAGGGTGGTCTTCGACGATACCGGTTATTCTTTGATCGATAATACTCGCGTTGATGTCCATACCAGCCCTCACTAATGTATGTGTATGCCCTTATTCATCTTTAATTCCTACCCCGTTCGTGTTCAAGTATCTTTTCGATTGTTATGCATTGGTTACTATGTACAGTATCAGCTTCCTTTTCGGCAGTTAGACGATGTTTTATCTTTGTTTCCGAGAGTAACTGTCAGAAGCAGAGAGAAATAAGAGAGATCGTGAACTCCTTCACAAAGAATCACCCTTTTTTCAGCCATATTCAGATGCCCTGGTGATCAAGAGAGAGTTCGTTGATGACTTTCAGCCCATTATTTCCCGTCCGAACCATCTCGGAAAATCTCAAAGCTCTAATACAAAAATACAACAAGCAAACGACCCAAAAAAATTCCAAATGCGAGGGAAGGGATTCGAACCCTCGAACATCTTCATGACTAGGCCCTGAACCTAGCGCCTTTGACCTGGCTCGGCAACCCTCGCGCCTGATGATATCAGTTGTTCTACAAAATAAAGATGTGTATTTGGTATCCCCATTTCATATCTCGGGAAAGGATCTCCCGTCTACAGAAACTATGGGATAGATAGATTTTGGAAAGGAATTGAGATATAATTCGGTGATCTTATTTCCTGCCCTTCCCCTCGGTCTCACCCTTAGTATCCCCGGCATTCCCCCCCTCGGTCTCGGTCTCGTTCTCGCCCTCATCCATCACCCGCGTCTTCGTCCCGCCCCACTCATGCTTCTTACTCTCAGTTCTTGCAATCTCAAGCAGTTTAAGCTCCTTCCTCTTAATCTTCCCTGAGATAGTCTTTGGCAGACGCTCCACAAACTCAATCGCCCGCGGATACTTATACGGAGCCGTCACCCCCTTGACATACTTCTGAATGTCCCGCACAAGGGCCTCAGATGCCGTATATCCGGGTTTTAGCACAATAAATGCCTTGACAATCTGGCCCCGGATGACATCCGGCGTGCCCACCACCGCTGCCTCCTGCACCGCGGGGTGCTCCATCAACGCACTCTCAACCTCGAAAGGCCCGATGCGGTATCCGGACGCTTTTATCACATCGTCATCCCGGCCGACAAACCAGAAATATCCGTCCTCATCCCGGTATGCCTTATCACCCGTATAGTAATAGCCTTCAGAGAAAGACTGCGCATTTTCTTTTGGATTGTCAATATACTCGCGGAAGAGACCAACCGGCCGTGGATCAAGTTTAATTGCAATATGCCCTTCTTCCATCGGGGGAGCAATCTTACCCTGATCATTCATGATCTCAATAATCCATCCCGGTGAAGGCTTTCCCATGGAACCAAATTTTGGTTTCATACAGGGGAATGTCCCGATACACAAAATGGTCTCCGTCTGGCCATAGCCCTCATAAATTGTGAGACCGGTCGCCTTCTTCCAGACCTTAATAACTTCAGGATTGAGCGGTTCACCCGCACTACAGCAATGACGCAGTTCACTGAAGTCATACTTCTCCAGTTCTGCAAGGATGAGCATCCGGTAAATCGTCGGGGGCACACAGAAGGTGGTCACTCCGTACTTTTCAATCACCGGCAACAGTTCGGTCGCATTGAACCGCCCGCGGATATCATACACCATAATGGCTGCACCCTCATTCCACTGACCAAAGAGTTTCCCCCAGGTACTCTTGCCCCACCCGGTATCTGCCACCGTGAAATGCAGGTCATTACTCCGGACATCATGCCAGAACCGTCCGGTGACAATATGACCCAGCGCATAGCTGTGGTCATGCAAAACCATCTTGGGTTCTCCCGTCGTCCCTGACGTAAAGAAAATAAGCATCGGGTCGGTGGCTTTCGTTGCCAGGTGATCATTATACTTCACGAATTTGCTGGACACCGGTGCCGGATACGCGAGTTC
>JAAYIO010000002.1 GCA_012523385.1 Methanomicrobiales archaeon | reverse complement strand
GAGGTCATGGTCTCCGACAGGGTTGTCGCATCCCATACAGTATTTTACCGGATGAGCGCCCCGCACTACCCTGTTCTGGTCATGCAGGTGAAGATACTGCCATTCAATAAACTTGGAATAGGTGGGATCAACAGTGGTAAACCGCCTTCTCCAGTCAATGGAAAGACCGCACCGGCTCATTACCCGCTCATATTCCCGGCTGAAATAATCTACAATCGCCATCGGGTCGACAAACGAATCCAGCGTCTCCTGGGGAACCCGGTAGAGATCGGTATAGAGCCGGATTGTCTTTTCATCCCGTGCCGCAATCCTCCGTGAGATACCAATGACAGGAGTTCCGGTAACATGGAAAGCCATGGGATACAGGACCTGACGCCCTTTCATTCTCCAGAATCGCCCGATAACATCAGGTACAATGTAGGTTCTCCCATGGCCGATGTGCATGGCACCGGACGGATAGGGATAGGCAACATTCAGATAGAATTTCTCGGCTGTACCAGGGTCTGATTCAAACTGCGACCGCCAAATTTTCTTATATTTGTCTTCAAAGTTTTCCATATCAAATAATTGCATTCTATTGCCCCACTTTTGAAAGGTAATCCCTAAAATATTGTTTCCAAAAATAAAGTTAGTTTCCCACCGGCTTTAGGCAAATTGACTCACCCTCCTTATGCCGGCGCAACATGTCCTGTGCAATTCCACTGGTCTTTGACATTTTAAAATCCCCACTATCACTCACCGTTGCAGTGAAAAGGTATTCTTTTCCCCCAGATACATCAACGATTCTTCCGCTGTTTTCTGGTGACCTGACGATAAGTTCCTTCTTGTCGACCGTAAGATCAATGGACCGCCCATGTGAAGCAAAACTTTCTCCCGATGGCATACCGTCCTCAGAAACCTCATTATTTACCGGCCTGAATTCAGATAGCGGCTTGATGTCAATACCAACACTCAGCTTATTGACAATACCTGCAACGTTCTTTCCTCCCTTACCAATTGCAGCGGGCACATCCCTGTCATCAATATACACAACAGCCTTGTTGTCGGAGAGCATTTTTACTTCAATCGGCCCGTCCGTAAACCGTCCTAATTCCTGCTTAATTTAACGCGCTGCGATCTTCCATGCAAGGTTCTCTTCTTCCTTAACACCTTCCTCTTTCTTTTCCGGAACGTCTTTTGTCATCTCCGGTACAGACGGTTGTTCTTTTTTCTGCTGAGGAGCAGGCGGTATTTCATGTATCTCCGAAGGCAGAACAATAACTCGTCCTTGATAAGAGAATACATCGCACATGGTAGCACTATCTATAGCGCGCGAAAGTCGGATAATGGGGCAACTATTGGGTATATCCTGCATTCCGGTTGGTTTCCCAACAATCAGACCCATCTCATACACAGATATTTTTGCTTTTTCATCAACAAATATCAGGGTATCAATCACATTTGCTACAGTACTGAAGTCAACCCGATTGAGAAACCGCTGCAGGGCATCACAGGGCGTCTGAGAATGGACAACGCCAATGATTCTGACTCCTGAAAGGCGCATATCAGCATATGCCTGAAAATCTTCATCTCCACGGATTTCATCAAAAATCACATAGTCCGGACGTATGAGAGTCAGCACTTCCCCGGTCTTCTTCATGCTTCCTTCAAGTGCGGAAAACTGTGTGACTGAATCAGGCACCTGAAGATCGCGGGGATTTTCCATCGTGCATACCCGATGCCCGGACATCAGAAGATAAGACGTAATGCTCTGGGCCACCGTGGTTTTTCCGGAGCCGGGAGGGCCTGCAATAAGAATTCCCGATGATTTCTGAGCCAGGCGCGTTTTTATCTCAGCTGAAAGTAAACTTGAGTCATACTGTTTTCTGAGAACGGGTCTGAATGCAGTAATTTCCATTCCGTCAGAAAATGGCCGCCGTGCAATGGCAATTCTCATCGAACCGATCTGGACTACCGTAACTCCCTTTCGTTCAAATTCAATAAATCCATCAGGATCGCGTTTGGCCCGTTCAAGTATCTCCTGTGCCATCTGCCGAAGTTCATACTCGGAAAGTGGGGAGTCACGAAGAAACACAATCTCTGACTTTTCGATGGTTCCTTTTCGCGCGGTAGGTTTTACCCGTTCCTTTAGATGGACAGATATCGTTGTCTCATCAAAAAACTGGTCCAGACTCAGGGGTGAAAAATCCCCGATCTGAGGTTTGAGATACAGCACATCCAGACCTTTCGCCTTTGCAACCTCGGCCTGCACAATATCACTGGTGATGAACTGAGCGCCCTCATATTCCAGTGCAACACTCCGAATAAGTGCATCGATCTCTCCGCCACTCGCCATTTTTACGTGTTCAAGGCTGGGCCGCTTACCCACATACTGCAATTTGATTATTCCTTCATGAGCCAGATCTGATAGTCGCTGGAGTTCAATTAAACCACTAAATCCTATTTCCCTTCCCTGATTTGCCTGTGATTCAAGTTCAGCCACAACAGCTTCCGGTATTATTATTGTAGAACCGTTATATTCGCCCTCCCGTATCATGGAGGTGATGCGTCCGTCTATTACAACGCTTGTATCGGGTACCAATATCATAAAAATATCACCAACCTTATATGATGTCACTCATCCTTTTTATCATATACCTCATCCGGATCAACCAACTGCCGCGCAACTATTTTTCCACCCAGTTCACGGAAAAAACATGTTTCATATCCGGTATGACAGGGCGCACCCGTCTGATGCACTATGTAGAGGAGGGTGTCAGCATCACAATCTACCCGAATTGCCTCTATTTTCTGAAAATGGCCTGATAATTCACCTTTTTTCCAGATTTTATTTCTGCTGCGGGAAAAGTAATGTGCATATCCCGTTGACTGAGACAACGAGAGAGCCTCACCATTTGCATATGCGAGCATCAGCACACGCCCTGTTGTTGCATCCTGCGCTATTACCGGAACAAGTCCTGATTCGTTGTAGTTAATATCCATTAATCAGACAACTCCTGAAAGTACCTGTATGAGTATACTCATAATATCACCAATAAATATCGCCGTAAGGAAACCCGCACAAATCGGAAGAATAAAGGGAACGCCATAAGATATCCAAACGGTCCCCGCTTTTCGATATAATCTCAGCTCTTCTTTGTACTCATCAGGGTCTCGTTTAAAATCCCGGGTATACAATCTTCGCTCCCCTCGAATCATTCTGCGAATCGCTTCCCAAAAAGAGAGGTACCGGCGCGTGATCATACCCTCTTCATTTTCAGTAAACTCCTCCATAACAAATCCAAATTCATCCTGAATGGTATTTCCATCAACGGGAAACCCTACAAACATATATCGAAGTGGCCCGCGGTTTCTCCTGAAACAGTTAACCGCGAATATGGCCAGAGGTGTCACAAGATTCAGAAGAACTGCATTAAGGATAACCGACAGGGGGAAAAATGCAATGATGGGGTAACCGGCATACGGCTCAATAGGAAAAAGAGGGATACACGCAGTTATGAATATCATTGCCCATGCGTCCGCACCTCCAAAAAGATGCAGATACGCTGAACCAAAATAATAACACGCACAGAGTATTGCTGAAAGGAGTAAGAGACCTGATGCAAACCGGAATGAATCAGTAAATAATCCTATATACGTCAACACTGCCATGGGAACGGCAATGAAAAGCATGGGGTACCATGTCTTAAAAGGAACCCTTCGTTCACGCAGGTCAAGCACTGACGCATACAGAAGAGTCAAAGCAACAGCCGCTGAAGAGAGTAAAAGAGCAGGATATATCATAATCATTAGTTGATTTGGCATCTCTTTACTTAATATCACGATTGATCGGCATGTGGAAATAGCATATTACAACGATTAACGATAATAATTAATATAGGAATATATAAATGTTTTTAATCCTTGCGTTAATTGTGCCAATAAATCTATATTTGTGCGTTAATTTTAATATTACTATAAATAATAATCCCCGAACATCCATCGGAAGCATTTTTAGTGATTAATCACACCATTTAATTATTGCTGTTGAACCTGTGATGAGAATCTGGGTTCTTCTCTTTCAGAAGGGTTGACATATGATAGAAATCAAGGTTGACGAAGATGCCTGCGTTGGTTGCGGTCTTTGCGTTAAAGACTGTCCAATGGAAGTACTTCAATTAAAGGATGGGGTTTGTTCTCCGGCGCACCCGGAAAACTGTATGGGGTGCCTGTCGTGCCATGAAATCTGCCCGGCTCAGGCTCTTGAACACATCGGTGCTGTGCCATCGAGAAGAATGTACATTAGTATGAAGGTTTGTAACATGCTCCAAAAGGTGATCTAAAGATGCCTGCAAGCTATATTGACGAAGCAAAACGGCAGTTCAAAACGGATCATGTCTTTAAAGCAGAAGATGTGCCATTGCGATGCGACCCCCCGGCTTCAGAATTTGAGGTAACGTTGCATGGGCTCATGCAGATGAACGGCTATATCATTAAATCTCTGGAGGAGATTGCCGGCAGGGGAGCAAATGCGGTTACGTACCGTGCGGGCAAGAAATTCGGCCATGAAGTCGCGAAGTACTTTGAGAAAAAGGATGACGTAGAAGATGCGCTCCGCGAACTCTCATACATTCTCCATGGGCAGTATTCCTTTGAACCATGGAAGCGCGGAGACCAGGAAAATTACATCGTGAATGATGAAAGCGGGACATACATCTATCTGGTGTTCCATGACTGCATTGTTCGCCAGACATTGAGACGAATCGGACAGGAGCAGGGCGGACCATACTGTCAGACATTATGCGGGTATGTTGTTGGTGCTGTTGAAGAGATCACCGGAAAACGCGGTAAACTGGATATTATCCATACTGGGCCCAATGCCTGCCTCAAAAAACTGATCCTAAAATAATGGAGAGAAACAAATGAAGATTGCAATCGAAGAACTGGCTGGCTGTTCCGGCTGCACAATTGCTGTCCTTGACCTCCACGAAGCAATTCTGGATCTGGTTGAAGCGGCAGATATTGTGTATTCTCCGGTAATAATGGATGTAAAAGAGCCACCTGAAGGTATTGACATCGCCTTTGTAACAGGGGCTGTGCGAAATGCAGAAAATCAGGAACGTCTGAAAAAAATACGCAAAAATTCTAAGGTGCTTGTAGCACTTGGTACCTGCGCATGTTATGGGGGGATATCGGGACTCTCCATGATGAGCAACAGAGAAGAGATCTTTAAAACGGTATATAAGGGAGTTGGCACCGTAAAAGAGGATGGCGTCATTCCTCATGATGTGCCGGAGTTTCTCTACCGCGTTTTTGCCGTTGGTGATATGGTAAAAATTGATTATTATGTTCCGGGTTGTCCGCCAAAAGAGGATCGCCTGAAAGAGATCATCCTTCCGCTCGTTAAGGGAGATGCGATTAGTCTCTCCAGGAAATCGGTCTGCTCTGAGTGCGACCGCAAAATGGGTGAAGTAAAGGACTGGACACTCAAAAGACGCCATGTCGGAATCCCTGATCGGGATACCTGCCTGTTGGGTCAGGGATATCTCTGCCTCGGGCCGGTTACTTTCTGCGGATGCAATGCATCATGCCCAAAAAATAACATCCCCTGCCACGGATGCAACGGACCATCTCTTGACATTATCAGAGAACCATGCAGAGACATTCACAATCTGATGGTTCGAAGAATTGCCGATCTGACCGATATTCCTAAAAAAGACATCGAGAAGGAACTCTACGATGTTGCACATACGATGTATGCATTTACGATGGGGAGTGAGGTAATGGAAGACAAAGAAATATCAAAAATCCGTGATGTCATATCTCAGGAGGGGAACAGATGACCCGAATAAATATCAGTCCGGTCACCCGGATTGAAGGACATGCTGAAGTGCGTATTGACCTCGATGACAAAGGGGGAGTGGAAAGTGCACATTTCAATGTCGTTGAGCTTCGTGGATTTGAAAAATTCATGATTGGTGCAGCGGTTGAGGAGGCACCGAGGATTACTCCCCGGATATGCGGAATTTGTCCAACCTCCCATCACGTAGCATCGGCCATGGCATGTGATCAGATATTCGGTGCAACACTCCCGAATACCGGAAAACAACTCAGGGAACTATTGATGCATGGGCAGTTTATTCACTCACATTCCCTGCACTTTTTTATGCTCGCCGCCCCGGACTTTCTCATAGGTCATGACGCCCCCGCCACAGAGAGAAATGTCCTTGGTTTGGTAAAAAAAGAGCCAGAAATTGCAAAAAGTGCCATTAAAGTCCGGAAATTTGGCCAACGCCTCACAGAAGCCATTGGAGGAAAACCCATTCACCCGTCATCTGCAATTCCCGGCGGGATGTCACACGCGATAACAGAAACACAGAGAACCGAGCTCCTTGGGATGGCAAAAGAAGCAACGGAGATAGCTGAGAACACCTGGAGTATTGCTCGGGACATTCTGGATAAAACAGACCTTTCATTTGGTGCTGTTGAAACAGCATTCATGGGAACGGCGGAAAATGGCAAACATTCAGTTTGTGGAGGTACAGCAAAAATTATTGACTCAAATGGATCTTCCATTGGGTCATTCTCCGGCAAGGATTACCTGGATAAGATCGAAGAGTATTCCGAAGACTGGTCATATCTCAAATTTTCCCGTTTGAAGGATGGGCGGTTTTACCGAGTAGGGCCCCTTGCACGTCTGAATATTGTTGACTCAATGGGAACGCCTGCAGCAGATGCAGCTCTTGAGGAATACAGAGAAAAATTCGGGCGCCTTGTTCAGACAACACTGGCATACAATCCGGCACGCTATATCGAATTCCTCTCATCCTGTGAACGAGCGGTAGAAATTCTCAGTAACCCCTCGATTACATCGGGTGATGTCCGGACACCAGTGGATAAGGTAGTTAACAACCGGGGAGTTGGTATAATAGAAGCTCCTCGTGGAACACTCATACATGATTATACCGTCAATGACGATGGATTTATTGAAAAATGCAATCTGATTGTTGCAACCTGCCAGAATAACTGGGCAATGGACAAGGGTGTCGAGAATGTTGCACGAAAAGTAATTTCCAACGGTACTATCTCAGAGAGTGGTAAGAACCAGATAGAAATGGTAATTCGTGCGTATGATCCTTGTATATCATGTGCAACTCATGCAATCGGTAAAATGCCGATTAAATTTCTCATAGTGCCAAAAAGAGAAGAACCTGCGTCAGAAATTTAGAATACGGAATGTGGTGTTAAAAATGCTTAAATCAATATTAATGGAGTTCCTCAGGCTGGACGGGATTGTAGCAGCGGTTGTAGTCGGAAGGGACGGGTTTGTTATAGAGAGTGCAGAGAAAGGGGATATTGACACTGAAGCGCTCGGTGCAATGGCTTCTACCGGTATGGGAACCTCTGAAGCAATGGGTGCAGAACTTGGTCAGGGAGAGATGATCCAGATGCTTGTGGAGTGCGAAAACGGACCAATTCTCCTTTCACCACTCTCTCAGGACGAACTCATTGCAATTGTCGCAGAAAAGGACGTGAACATTGGAAGAATCCGGTACGAACTCAAGAAAAACCGTGATAGAATCACTGCCGCACTGTGATTACCATGCTTCCGGAAGGTAGAGAAGTTGCAAATATCAAGGGTTCCTTTAAAGAACTGATTGAGTTCACCGGGCAAATAATAGCGGGAGTTACTGCACGAGGATCAAATGGAGAGGGATATCTCCTGATCGAGAATGGAGTGCCCGCAATTGCTCAGTACAATGAGAATGAAACCGAACTGAAAGGAAATGATGCGATAATTTTTTTTAGAGACCAACCATTTTTTGAGTATACGATCTCTCACTACAATGAACCAGAACTAAGAGAGATAATTACTCATGCAATCCAGAACAAATGGCTTGTCGATTATAAGTCTCTTCCCGATGAAGAGGTGGCGGCTCTTTCAGAAGAAGAAAAGCTTGAAAGGGTTTTACGGCAACCCGGAGTTATTGCAGTTTCATCATTTTATGAAGGTTTTCCCATTATTTCAAAGGGTGACGGTGATTTTGAGCATGCAGCAGCAATTGCTGAAGACCTTCTTCGCGCTGGTGCAAGGATTTCAGAGGACCTTGGAATTGGCATCCTTGAACAGATCATTCTTGAAACGCCGCAGGGTAAATGCATCCTTGCACCATTTGGGGATCTGTATCTGGTAGTACTAACCTCAACAGACGCAAACCTTGGCCTTATCCGTCTTGCAATAAAAGGAGTACAGACGCAGTGATATAGCCATGGTACAAGTGGGGTGAAGATCAGATGGAAATTGAAAATGAGATAGAACGTGCGGTTGAAAACGCACAGTATGCCGGGGAATATACGTCAGAAGAACTCATCGAAAAGATGAGCACTTCTGGAAAATCCGGACTTGCAGTATCTGATGGAGGGAGAGATAAGCATTTACTCATTGTTATCGATGGAGTCGTTGAAGGTGCAGCCGTTTTGGGAAAAGACGGAAACCTCTATGGCGATAAGGCAATTTATTTACTCGATAAATCATTAAAATTTAAAACATACCTGACTGAAAAATCTATTGCAGAATCAGTGGCTGTCGGATGCAGAATATACGATAAAGGTCACATTAATAATAGTCGTCTGGAAAGGCTCCCGGAAATAGGGGAACAGAGAAAGGGAAGAGGTATCATCAGACTCCAGATAGTATCGGGTGGTCAACCACTTGCGGGGGCAAGAGTTTCCATGAGGAAAGGGAGACAACTTCTGCTGAGCGAAATTGCCGGGCCGGATGGAAATGTGGCATTCAAACTCACACAAGGCGTATATGATTGCATTGTTGAGGACAGGGCAGGCACAATTCACAAGTTCAGGATTGAATTCAATGATGAATTGATTGATACCGTAATTGAAATTTGAGGTTGAAGAGATGGAAGAAAAAAAATCGTTTTTCGGCGGATTGCGTCGTGGGCAGAAAGAGAAAGAGACCAATAATGCTGTTTCTTCTAATGAAGAGATGGGTCAGATCATCCCTGCCGAAGATGAAGCAATCGACATAGCGGATGAAACTGAGATTGTTTCTGATGCCGAAAATACCACCACCAAACCGGATCAAATAACGGATATTAATGATATTTTAGATTTTGCCCGCCCAAATGAAACTCTTGGAGACCTGCTCGCCGACGTCCGGAAGATGAGTGAAATAAAGGATGATAGCAACAAACCTTCGGAACAATCCTTGGCACAGGAGAGAGCGCCACTATCCAGCCAGTCCGAAACAGTCGCTAAAGAAGTCAGTCTCGGGGACATAATTGCTGAAATCCGTAGCAAATCAGAAGAGAAACAGGGTCTGAATGAACTGAAACCGAGAGATGAGAACGCTTCTTTCACATTGGTAGCTGAAGAATTCCTGGAAGACCCATCCGATGAAATGCCCGATGACCTCGAAGACGAACAAGAATCCCGGTCACACCTTAATTCACTCATCCAGTCTATTCAAAATAAGCCACCCGGAAAAATCTCTGATGAAGTGCCGGAAGGTATCGCATATACCAAAAGCAGTCATCTCAGTTCACTCATTGCCGACATCCAGGAGGATACGAACGTCTCAGCCGAAGATGATTATGAGGAGATGTCAGAGAATGAAACTGGAAAGAAGATTGACAGAATCATCAATCAATTGCTGACGAACAGAGAGGGAACTCTGGAGACGGATTATATTAGTGACAGATCACAGAGGGTCCCAAGCGGAAACATTGACTCTCTTATCCGAGACATACAACATTCAGAAACCTCAGACAAGGGAATATCCTCACAACTAGAGTCGGATGATTTCATTGACGGACTGGTGGATGTGTATGATGAAGCATATGATGAGGCGGAACCTGATGAAAGCACCCCATCCAAAAACTCTACAACCAGAATCACGCGGATAATTGAAGAGGTTTCAATTGAAGGGAATAAAAAAATCCGCAAAGAAGATATCAAAATCAAACCAGACACTACAGAATCCTCTTCAGTACCTCCAACGAAGGAATGGAGAAAAAAAGGCGGAATCATCAGTGCAGAAGAAGCGGCAAGTTATTCGGACTTGATTCTCTCAGGTGGCGCAGAACTGGATCTTGAGGATTTCCACCTCTCGGACCGTGCATATAATTTTGAGATGGATAACCGAAAAGAGATCTTAGCTGCACTGGATGGAATTGTAGGAGGAGATGTAGACAAACTGGACCTGTCTAAACTGAAACAGACGGAAAGTACCCCTGAAGAAACAAAAGAACTTGACGGAAAAAAGAAAAAAATCGGTCAGGGTCTGTTCGGAAGAATTATGGGGAAATCAATCAATTACGACCCCGCAATTCATGGATCCCTCGTCAATATCCCGCAAAGCACTGATGACGGAATAGAAGAGATTGAATTATATCCGGTGAATGAACCGTATGCTTACATACGCATCATATTCAACCATAACACTCACGAGTATCTTTACACCGTAATCGAACCGGAACTCTCTGATGGGGAAAATTTACTGGTGCAGGAACTGACAGAGCGATTGTTTGAGACGCTGGACATCAACACCAAGGACCTCACAAAAGAGCGTGCATGCGCTATCCTGACAGATGCAGTTGACCATATTATCTTTGATTACGGCATAAAACTCGCCCCGATCTCACGAGAAAAAATTCTTTATCATATTCACAAGAATTTCATCGGAGACGGACGT
The DNA here is from genome assembly GCA_012523385.1 of Methanomicrobiales archaeon. Taxonomy (GTDB): domain Archaea; phylum Halobacteriota; class Methanomicrobia; order Methanomicrobiales; family Methanomicrobiaceae; genus Methanogenium. The sequence continues at coordinate 11,899 of JAAYIO010000002.1, read as the reverse complement.
ATTGACGCCATCATGCATGACAAATATATTGAGGATATTTCCTGTGATGGGATCAATGCTCCATTATTTGTGTACCATTCAAATTATGAATCCATCCAGACAAATCTCGTATACACACGCGCTGAAGATCTGGATTCGTTTGTTACTAAGCTTGCCCAGCGTGCAGGGAAGTATATCTCAATCGCCGAACCGATGCTTGATGCAACGATGGCAGACGGGTCACGTATTCAGATGACTCTGGGTTTTGAAGTAACAGCCCATGGTTCCACATTTACCATCCGTAAATTTAAGGACGAACCGATTACTCCAACCGATCTCATTGAGTGGGGCACCTATTCTCCCCTTTCAGTTGCATTTCTGTGGCTTGCAGTAGAGAACGGTAAATCCTGTATTTTTGCAGGAGGAACGGCATCAGGAAAGACCACATCCCTGAATGCAATCTCACTCTTCATTCCCCCTCTGGCAAAGATTGTCACGCTTGAAGATACCCGTGAACTCAAGCTTCCCCATAAAAACTGGATCCCATCGATTACCCGGGAATCATTTGACAAGGACGGGAAGGGCTCAATTGACATGTATGAACTGCTTCGCGCAGCACTCCGTCAACGCCCCGAATATATCCTTGTGGGTGAAGTGCGTGGAAAAGAGGCACAGACCCTCTTCCAGGCCATGAGTACGGGTCACGTAACCTACGCAACGACACACGCAGACTCTGTTGCCAGTGTCGTTCACCGGTTTGAAAACCCCCCCATGAATGTACCTCGTAATATGCTCAGTGCCCTTGATCTGGTGAGCATTCAGGTTCAGGCACGATTTGGCGGTCAGAGAATCAGACGCAATAAAACACTGATTGAGATCCTCGATATCGACCCCCGAACGAATGAACTGATCACCAATGAAGTCTTTAAATGGAATGCAGCCACCGATGAAATCCGGTTCTCCGGAAAATCCTACATTCTGGAAGACATCATGGAAGGGAAAGGATGGAACGACGCCCGCATGCGGGAAGAACTAAAACGCCGTCAGGAAATTCTGGAGTGGATGCGATTAAAGAAGATTCGACACTTCCAGGAGGTTGGAAAAGTGCTGCTCTCCTATTATCGTAATCCAGAAAGCGTGATGGAGCTTGTCAGGAGTGATCTTTATGAATAGTTATCAGAGATTTTGTTTCAATCTTATCGGAAATCGCCTGAAAGAAAAACGGGACGACTTTCTTATTTTACGCAATGATATGATGCGTGCAAGAATGACGGTACCATTTGAAGCATATCTTTCAACTGCATATGTCACCTCGGCCCTTGTCGGATTAGTATTCGGTGTCCTCATTGGATTTTTTACCTATGCTTTACGCCTGCCTGACCGTATTATGTATTACGGAAGCATGCCTGACTTCATTGTCGCTCTGAATCCCTTCAAGGCATTAATCGGTGGCATAATTGTAATGGTTGTCTCCCTGCTCATATTTGGGGGAATTACCTACGCATTATTTCTTATGTATCCGGGAATCCTGGTAGGCGAACGAAAAAGAAATATTGATGCAACGCTTCCATACGCAATTAATTATATCACGGCGATGTCAACGGCAGGCATTACTCCGGCAGAAGTATTCCGTCTCCTCGGTGAGAGCAAGATATACGGGGAAAGTGCCGTTGAAGCGCGGTATATCGCACGCGAAATTGATATCTTTGGAAAAGATCTCCTTGACGCTTTAAGAATTGCTGGTCAGTATACGCCAAGTGCCAGAATGCGTGAATTCCTTCAGGGTGCATCTGCAAGTATTTCAGCAGGAAGTAATCTAACGGAATATTTCCGCACAAAGTCAGAACAATACACCCGGGAGAATCGGATGGAGCAGAAAAATTTCCTGGAAGTGCTGGCATTAATCTCAGAATCATACGTGACAGCGCTCGTTGCAGGGACGCTCTTTCTCATCATCCTTCAGTCGATTATGTCAACAATCAGTGGGGAAACAGATCCGCTGTTTCTCTATGCAGTGATATATGCGATAATTCCCCTGGGTAGTATTATGTTTGTGATTCTTATCAGTTCAATGACTCCGGAGGTGTAAAATGAAGCTATTTGGTACAAAAAAACCGGAGGATAATCCACAGGAAGAACCACAGGAAATCCTTGACGAAAAAGATATATTTTCACGGATAGAAGAACGGCGCCGTTCTGAAGAGGGATTTGGAAGATTTATAAACCATCCCATTGAGGTGCTCACAGAAAAACCGGAAAATATTCTCATCGTCACGATACCTGTTGCCATTATTGTCTTTGTTATCGGACTTGTCATTCAGGTAAGCAATTACGGAGTATATCTTGCACTGACAACAACCGGTATTGATGATTATTTCCTTTTGGCAGTGCTGATTGCATCGATTCCCCTTGCATATCTGGACCTAAAATACTCAATGAGGATGAGAAATCTCAATATATCTCTCCCTAATTTCTTCCGTGACGTTGCAGGAATGAATGAAAGCGGGATGACCCTCCCCAATGCGATTCACGTTGTTTCAGATGGTGAATATGGTCACCTTACTCCGCATATCAAAAAACTTGACGCAGAGATGTCATGGAACATTCCCTTTGTCGATGCAATCTACCAGTTTGGGGAACGAATCGGCACACCACTTGCACGGAGGTCGGTTGATCTCATCGCAAAAGCAAGTCGTGCAGGTGGTGATGTGAGTGAAGTCCTGCTTGCAGCGGCAAATGACAGTTTTGAATTTATCAATCTCGAAACTGAACGCCACAATAACATGATGATCTATGTTATTATCGTGCTCATTTCGTACATGGTCTTTCTCTTTGTGATTGCCGTGATGACAGGAACGTTCCTGACGACAATGGCAGAGGCAGGAGCGGCTTCGTCAGGAAGCGGTGCATCATTTGGGTCGGCCATTGATATGGATTTTTACCGCAGACTTTTCCTGCATGCATCGGTAATTCAGGCATTTTTCTCAGGTCTTGTCGCAGGACAGATGGGTGAGGGAAGTGCAGTTGCAGGGCTAAAGTACTCTGTAGTTATGGTAATCATTGGATGGGCTGCATTCAGATTATTTATCTGAAAAAACCTATTTTTTTAAAAAAAGCTCAAAATAATAAAAAAAGATTAGCTGATATTATCAAGCTTATATCCTTTATCAAGAAGGAGTTTCTTCACCCGTTCGCGATGGTTCCCCTGCAGCTCAATTGAATTACCCTTTACCGTACCTCCGCAGGCTAGTTTGCCTTTGAGATACTTCTGCAATTCGTCCAGATCAATGTCATATGGATCAAGGCCATCGATCACGGTGACCTCTTTGCCATACCGGCGCCTGTTTATCTTAACATTAATCTGCTGCTGTTCTTTGGCTACTTCCTCACAGATACAGAGCTCGTTGGGCAGTCCGCATTTTGGACATATACCTCCAGTCATTACCATGTACCTTCATGCTTAGCTTATTTATTTGTTGGCATGAATTTCTGAATCAGGGGTCATTCATTTAGGAATGGAATCAAACATGGACGGATTATCCATTCCTTATTCTCTGAATTGAATCAAAATAATTTACCGTATAGAGATGAAATACGATATCATATATGTCCCTGATGATTCTCGGAACTGCTTCCCACGTTGGAAAAAGTATTACGACAACAGCAATATGCCGGATTCTTTCAAACTGTGGATACCGGGTTGCTCCATTCAAATCCCAGAATATGGGCCTGAACTCATATGTAACTCCATCAGGCGATGAGATAGGTATTGCTCAGGCAGTGCAGGCACTGGCAGCAAGGGTCATGCCGTCTGCAGAGATGAATCCCATACTCCTGAAACCTAAAGGAGATGGTGAATCACAGATCATCCTTTTGGGCAAGCCATTTCGTGATGTCCAGATTCGGGAATATTATACCCAAACCAGCTATCTCTTATCGATTGCACTTCGGGCATTCTGGACCTTACAGGATGCCCATGAAATGATTGTGATTGAAGGTGCAGGGGGAGCTGCTGAATGCAACCTCTACGACCGCGATATTGCAAACATTCTCCTTGCACAAAATCTCAGTCTTCCCATTATTCTCGTCGCAGATATCGAGCGGGGAGGTGTCTTTGCTCAAGTGCTGGGAACCCTGATGCTTCTCCCTGATGATGTCCGCCAAAACGTAAAGGGGATTATTATCAACAAATTCCGTGGTGACGAGCGGCTTTTTGAGGATGGCAAAAAAATACTGGAAGAGAAATCAGGCATTCCTGTTCTTGGCGTAATCCCTTATTTTGATATTCGCCTGCCAAGTGAGGATTCTCTTTCGATAAACGATAAAATAACTAAAAATACCGGTATCAGAATCGCCGTCATTTATCTGCCAAAGATATCAAATTTCACCGACTTTGAACTTTTAGAGCAGCATGCTCGTGTTGAATATGTCAAGCCTGGAACACCTCTCTTAGCATTTGACTGCATCATCATACCAAGCACAAAAAACACCATCGATGATCTCCAGCATCTGTATGATTCAGGGGCTGCAAAACAGATCTGTGCCGCACGTGATGCAGGCATCCCCATCATCGGGATATGCGGCGGATATCAGATGATCGGCGATAAAATCGTGGATTTAGGTCATGAGTCACCTAAAGAAACATATCAGGGTCTTGGACTCCTGAATATCACAACAACATTCTCAGATTGTGAACATACAACCGTTCAGGTCACCCGTACTCCCCTGAGTCATTCCCCCATCCTCCAGAGAATGGGGCCTGTCAGCGGATATGAAATACACACGGGAGAAACATCAGTCGGGCACTCCAGAAGAGCATTTGAGGGTGAGGGAGCTGTTTCTGATGACGGGCAGGTGTTTGGAACGCACATGCATGGCCTGTTCCTGAACATAACCGCGGTACACGCGCTTCTGTCATACCTTTCAGAGAAAAAAGGAGCAGAATACATTCCTGATGTTTCTGCAAGGACCCTCTATGATGATGCTGTGTATGAAGATATTGCACGGCAGTATGAGATGTCACTTGACATACCGACACTTATTGCCATTGCAACAGGGGGGGTGGCGGACGCAAAAAGCAGGGCATCAGCTAATGATGTTCATGATACTTGAAAACCCCTTACCCGCCATATCATCGCAACATACCGCAGACACATGGCTGAAATCAACCTTTGTTGTTATACGCGTGGCAAGGCAGAATGCCCGCGCCGGTGAAGGCACCCATCTGCCGTCCTGCCTGAACTGTTTTGAATGGATACAGAACCTGCAACGGATGATCTCCTCTTCTTTTTTTGGCAGGCACTGAATCATGCCGCCGGTAGCCTCCACCACGCGATATTTTGTATCAGTCATACCAAACGACTCGATACCCATTTTGTTCAAGAATGGATGAAGCATGCTTTTCCCAGTTCTCATTCGGAAGAATTGCAATGGTTTTTTTCCACCATTCTGAGAACCCGAGATCATCTGAAATAACAGAACATTGCCCATTAACCCGTGCAACCAATTTCCCCGCCGTATCAAAGACCTTCATTTTGCAACACACGAAATCTTTGCAGAACTTTGGGGCGGAATCATATATCATACAGGGATACAACCCGTCCTCCTCGATAAGAAAAGGGCACCGCCCTTCGGTAACCAAACGTGCCTCACCAAAATCAAAATCATCACGGTATCTGCGGGGTATCGTTGCATACACGGTTTCATTACTGATATCATGCCGGACAACAACCTGATTCATCCCCATCTGACCCACAAGCCGGATATATTTACCCATTCCAAAACAGCATTTCCCGCACATCGTACAGGAAAAGGTTTCATGTTCCATATCAGGTGAATGGGGGGAGCCCTATGTTATTCTATCGATATGGTCATAGCTGAATACACCATACCGGCAGGATTTAACCCGAAGTACGACAACATGTGTTGTATGAAGGTATGCATCATGTGTGGCGGGGAAGGGACGCGTCTGCGCCCGCTGACTTTTGAACGCCCAAAACCCTGCATTCCCATTGTCAATACCCCTTCGATCATTCATCTCGTTGATCATCTGGCAAATCTTGGATTTACGGACATTGTTATCACACTCGGCTACAAAGGGGACGATATTCAAAATATCCTTGGTGACGGCTCCCTCTTCGGTGCTGAAATAACGTATGTCCGTGACCCCGTGAAACTGGGCACTGCAGGGAGTGTAAAAAATGCTGAAGAATATCTCAATGATTCACCCTTTTTGGTGGTGGGCGGAGACCATATAACAAACATCGATCTCCTCCAGTTTTATCGTGAGCATCTCCGCGGTGATGCAATCGTCTCAATCGGTCTCATCTCTATTAATGAGCCCTCAGAATACGGGATTGCAGAGATAGATGTGGATTATACGATTATGCGATTTGCCGAGAAACCATCACCGGGTCAGATTTTCTCGAATCTCGCGAGTACCGGCATGTATGTATGCAATCCTAAAATCTTTGAACACATCCCTGAAAATACCAAATTTGACTTTGCCAAGGATCTCTTCCCTGCACTCATGGAACGGCAGGACACCCATATTTCAGGCTGGCTTGCACGCGGGAACTGGTCAGATGTCGGAAGTCCGCGTTCCCTGCGTGAAGCAGAACACTGGAAGTTGCAGGAGATGTCATATACCAATATATCCGGTGACATCACGATCAAGGGCGCAACGGTTCATGGGCCCGTTCATTTCGGTGATGGTGTCGTTATCGGTGAGAATTCAAAGATTATTGGGCCGGTCTCTATTGGTTCGGGCACAGTTATCGGAAGCAGGGTAATAATCGGGCCATACACGTCTCTCGGAAACGGGTGTGTCATCCGAGAGGGAGTCAAAATATTTTCATCATCCATTTACAATAATGTCCACATTGGAGCAGATACCACTATCAGCGGGAGCATTATTGATAATGAAGCGGCAGTACGGGGACAGTGTAATATAGAAAATGACACCGTAATCGGCCCTCGTTCCGTAATAAAACAGGGCACTATTGTCCATTCAAAAACAAGAATCTGGCCGGAAGCAGTCATTCCGGAGCAGAGCGTGGTCACCGAGGATTATCTGAATCAGGATTATGAAACCCACTGTTCAGGGTCCTAATTCTGCTTGAGCAGACGATGTGTCAGGGCAACAAGGGGATGCCGGGCATAATCCATTATTTTGATGTCATCAAGGGTTGAAAGTTTCATCTCGCGTGCGGTTCGTTCAAGACCGAGTTCAATGTCTTCATCAATTTCAATAATATAGGCTTCAAGTTCTTTTATACCAAGACGGTGCGCTGCAACAGCACGGTGATGACCGTCTACCAGTATCAGCCTCCCCGGCCGCCGGACAACGATGAGAGGTTCGGCGAGTCCTTTTTTAATTTCATACATTCTCCCTTCGAGTTCATCCTGATAGATTTTTGACTGAGTGGGGAGAAGATTCGCAATGATGACTCGTTCCCTGACGAGTGCGGGTTCAATATCATGCAGTTGTCGAAGGGTATCAATGAATTTAAACACCTTATCCGGCGAAACATGTTCAATCTGAGATCGAATTACATCAGCATTTGATATAATGCCAATGAGATTGGCGTCCTCATCAACCACCGGAAGCTTCTGGATACCTGACCTGAATATCACGCGGGCAGCGTCATTGATATCCATATCAGGAGCGGCGACTATCAGGTGGCGGGACATGATCTTCTCAATCGGCGTATGAGGATACACAAAGAGAAGATCACGGGCAGAGACGTACCCAACCACTTTCCTATCATCAATTACCGGAAATCCATCGTGATTAGTATCGCGAATAGCATTAATAACGTCCTTTGCAGTCCCCTTCGTATCAATGGAGACAACATCATAGGTCATATAGTCGCGGACCTTTTTTTTGTCCATTGTTTTCATTATTGCTTCCGGAGAGTCATAATGATTCGGGAGTGTCCCCGGCATACAGGAAAAATGGTAATCAACGGGAATAACATTCCCTAACTCAGGGATTACCTTTCTGAGGCGGACTTCAAGCACGCCGTTGAGGAAAGATGCACTGGCATCTTCGTCGATGACTTCTGTTGGAAGGGTTACAATGCGGCGCATATTTCCGGAAAGGCGCTCATGTGTATGATAATCATGTACTTCATGTTCTGTGCCGCCCGAAACAGAAATTACCAGGTTCATGGGATTTTTTTAACCGGATAATAACATCTTTTTTATCTACACCCGGGAGGTCCGCAACGACAAGTACTTCGGTTATATCTTCGCGTACATCAACCCTAAATTCCCTTCACAATGCCGTCCCAACCATGGAAGGGAGTGATGCTCCGGCAGCCAACGTGTTCTGCACACGTGACTCCCACTCTGCCATTATTTCATCAAGATCGTTCCAGAAAAGGTCAAACGGATATCTTCTTTTTTGAGTCACAATTAGATCTCTTTTTGGTCACAGCCTTTTCGGTCTCGGACCAACTCCTACTGATACCCTCAGTAGATGAGATAAATGTATCCAGCATTAAAACCACAATGGCATCAAAAATCCCTACACCAATATACATGTTTAATAGTGAAAAGAGTTGAAACAATACTAATGGCAACTAAGAAGAGCGCAAAGAAAAAACAAGACTGGAACAAAAGCCTCACACAGGCATTTATTGTCTTCATTCTGATAGCGTGTGTGGCTGGGTTTTCCCTCACCATGGGTTTTTTCGACATATTTAAAACAGCAAAAGATGGAAATGGGATTGTTGTCAGTTACACCATCCGCGATGACACCGGGATACCTGTGCTTTCATCGGACCAGGCAGTAATTGAAAAAGAGGGTGTGGCGGGAGGCGTTTCACAACCCCTACAGATGGTGATCGGTTCAAATTATACCGATTTCATCGTGCCGATTAACGTGTATATGTACCCCGTAGGTTCCACATCCTATGCTCTCTTTGAACCGGAGATGACAGCTATTGCTGAAGGCGCAATTGGGCTGGGCGAAAAAGGAACAAAAACCGTTTTATTTCCATTCGGAAAGACCATGGTACGTGAGATGACCGCTGAGCAGTACAACCTTATCGATGGGAACTATTCACAAGCAGCAGTTGGCATGTGGATTCCTCTGGGATTTGCACCTCAGCCTGAGGTTGTCCTCGGCAATGAAACAGCACCGGAAACCATTACCACCAGAATGGCAAAGATTGTCGGAAAAGGTAACGACACTCTGACTGTTCAGTATGGTTATGCCTCTGCGGATATCACGATCCTCCAGATCGTCTGAAACAAACAGTTTCATATATTATCCCCCCATTTTTACCAGTATGTCAGTTGAGATACTGTGTTTCCATCAGGACGGATGCCCCGGTTGTGATGAACAAAAGGAGATCAACCAGAAAATTGTTGAGAAACTGGGAGTTACCATTACCGATATTGATGCAAGGAAAACAGAAGGAGTCATTCAGAAATATGCCCTGAAAGTTACACCTACCATTCTTATTCTTGTTCACGGAAAAGAAAAAGAACGAATGGAGAGCATAACCCCGGGCACTGTTCTTGAAGAAAAAATTAAAAAATATGTCTGGTTATAGGCGGGTGCCATACACCCTGCGTATTTTCCGGGCATATGCTTTCCACCCCTCTTTTCTCATCATCGAACCGTTTCGCAGTTTGATGTGACTTATACGCACATTCATATCATCGATAGTCTCTATCGCCCCAATCTGAAAATCACGTTCACCTTCACAGCGAACATAACAGGGAATCGTGCGCATGCCATCGTGAACGGAGATCTTGGCGACGACACTGTCAATGACCCGTGTCCAGAGAGCAGTGATATCTGGTGCCCGTGCACGGGACGGACGACGGAAGCCCGCTTCGATACCACATACCTCAACATTATAATCCTCATCTCCTATTTCAGCAACAAAAAAATCCCCAATTAGAACTTTATCTGATTCACTCAGTTCAATGGTTCCAACCAGTGAGCGGTCTTCATCACTGATAATTGCCCGGATAAACAACGGTTTAGGAGTGGGAGGACACGTTACGTGATGTACATGGCTGCATATATCACACTGGACCAGAAGGTCAGATGACTCCTTCAGGATACGGTGGGTCGTCTCTTCCCCACAAATGGGACAGTGTACTTCATACATCATTGGGTATGTTATTCGCATTCTACAAAGATTAACCTAACCTGAAAAGGGGTAGTGATTTGAATATTCCCATCAAACAGTATCTCCATTGATGGAAAAAAAACTCTGTGAAAGACTGGTCTGTAGCGGTCACCCGAATGTCAGGGCACTACATCAGTCAACATTCGAGATTACCAAGGAAGAATATCTCACTCCCACGGGAACATGCATCATTGGGGTGCATGCTGACAAAGGCTCATGTGACCTGAGTCCTGAGTTCAAAAGAGAGATTGCATCAGATGCCGCAGTTCTTGTGACAACCCTTTCTGCAGGAACAGAAACATGCATTATTACCGCGCGGGGCAGTAGCCGTCTTACCCTTAGTCACCCAACAGATCTGGTCTGGAGAAGAAGTTCGTATGTCGATGAAAGGACCATCGGGGTGTATTCTGATTTCACCGCAAAAACACTGCCACGAAACCTAATTGCTATACTGGCACAGGAGGAAAAAATGACGGTTGATATGGAAATATTCACGATTCCTGAAGAAGAACAATCTTCAGTTCCGCAGATTCAAGCATTTTTTCACAGACTCTTATAAGCTCCATTCCACGTTCATAGTTAACGAGCATCTCTTCCAGCGCAACGGTTCCTGATTCAAGTGTCCGAATTATTTCTTTGAGTTCCTTTAAATTTTCCTCATATGTCTGTGTCATGTTTCACCTCATTGATATGTGCCCGCGCAGACCCATCCCTGAAGCTGAGTAATACCTCATCATCAGCACACAAAGACTCCACTGATTGCACAAGCAATCCATTCTTCCTGACAAGAGCATACCCTCGCCGTATGGGGCCATACGGGTCAAGCCCGGTCAATTTTGTTTGTTCTGCAGTAAGAATCATACGATTCCGTTCACATTCCCGACCTGCAAGCATCTGGATTCGTTGGCTCATTTCACCAACATACTCTTGTTCACGCGAGATATGGACCCTGAGCCTGTCAGGACGAAGCCTGAGACGGAAGTCCTCAATCGCTGACTGGAAGCGGCGGAAGTATCGGTCCGTGCTTTGTACTATGCGTTGATTAACCGTTTGAAGTTCCTGCTCCAGTTCGTTATTGTCAGGAACTACAAGTTCTGCTGCAGCAGACGGGGTAGGTGCCCGGACGTCTGCGGCATAATCGATAAGGGTGGTATCAACCTCATGTCCAACAGCACTCACAACCGGTGTCCGGCAGGCACTGACAGCCCTAACCACCTCAGGGTGATTAAAGGAAAAGAGGTCTTCAAATGATCCCCCTCCTCGTCCGACAATGATCACATCAGCCTTGCCGTCAAGAGCGCCGATGGCCTCTGCAATCTCACGCTCAGAACCCGCACCCTGCACACTGCAGGGAGAAAAGAGAATGGTCACCGGAAACCGTCGCGCGATTACATTTTCAATATCACGGCGTGCGGCACCCGTCGCTGCGGTCACCCCCCCCACCACCTGTGGGTAGCGGGGCAATGGCTTCTTTTTTGATAATGCAAAGTGCCCTTCTTTTTCCAGCATCTGTTTCCACTGACTTACCAGTTGAAAGAGATCTCCACGGCCTGATTCATCCATCTCTCGCGCAATAAATTTGTACTCGCCACTCGGTTCATAGAGATCCACCGATCCGTACACCCTGACACGCATCCCGTTAACCGGCGTAAATGCCAGTTCACGTCCGTAACTACTCCACATTGCGCAGCGGATAACAGAAGGGCGTGCACCCGAGTCTTCAGAGAGAGAGAAATACCGATGACCGGAGCGGTGGTGAAGATAATTGG
>JAAYIO010000067.1 GCA_012523385.1 Methanomicrobiales archaeon | reverse complement strand
CTTCTCTGGCCCATGGACCCCGCCTTTTTCCCGGTGCAGGCGACCGCAGCAGCTACTGCCCTGATGGTGATCTGGTGGATCACTGAGGCCATTCCTATTCAGGCGACTGCTCTTTTGCCCATTGTTCTCTTTCCTGCCCTCGGCGTGTTGAAAGCCACTGAGGCAACAGCTCCGTATGCTGATAAGGTCATCTTCCTTTTTCTGGGTGGTTTTATCATTGCGATGTCCATGCAACGCTGGGGTCTGCATGAACGGATTGCACTAACGATTCTCAATAAGGCTGGTTCGAGTTCACGCATGCTCATTTTCGGGTTCATGATTGCAACAGCATTCCTCTCGATGTGGATATCAAATACTGCAACGGCGATGATGATGATTCCCATCGCTATTGCCATCATTGCCACCATTCTGCCGAAAAAGGATCTGAAACTTGATGAGATGGATAAATCGCAGCGTGCCTTTGCAGAATGTATTGTTATCTCAATTGCCTATGCGGCCAGTATTGGCGGACTTGCAACGATCATCGGCACTCCTCCAAACGGTATCTTCCTTGCACAGATGGAGGCTATCTTTCCCATGGCGCCCACCATCGATTTCTTTACCTGGATGAAGTTCGGAGTGCCGCTGGCGATGGTCTTCCTCCCCGTTGCCTGTCTGTGGCTGACGTATGGTCCCTACCGGGATATGCCCAAAAAGATCTCCCACGGGAATACTATAATTCAGCAGAGAATCAAGGAACTTGGCCCGATGAGTAAGGGCGAACGATGGACTCTCATCGTCTTTGTGATGACCGCTGTTGCCTGGATTATGCGTTCTGAAAAGGATATTGGCTGGCTCATCATCCCCGGTATCAATACCTATATGCCATGGGTGGATGACTCCACTATTGCCATCGCAGGGGCAGTCCTTCTCTTCCTGCTCCCGGTTGACTGGAAACAGGGCATTTTCACGATGAACTGGGAATGGGCAAAAAAGATACCGTGGGGCATTTTGATCCTCTTCGGTGGGGGTATTGCGCTTTCAAAGGCATTCATTTCATCAGGTCTTGCTCAGGAGATCATTCAGTCCTTCACCATTTTCCATGGTCTATCGATTGTGTTTGCAGTGATTGTGGTGGGTATTATTGTCTCCCTTTTGACTGAGGTGACGTCAAATACCGCGATGGCATCGGTGATGATTCCTATCATGGCGGTCACCTCTCTTTCGATGGGTATTAATCCGTTGTATCTGATGATCGCTGCCACCTTTGCCGCGTCAATGGCATTCATGCTACCGGTTGCAACCCCGCCGAATGCGGTGGCCTATGGCTCCGGCTATATAACCATGCATAATATGATGCGCACTGGGTGGGTGCTTAATGTCATCGGCATAGTTATTGTGACTGTCGCGATGTTTACCATCATCACCTGGGCACTTGGGATGACTCCTGATATTCCTGTTTGGGCACTGGAACCGGTACTTGGGCCCTGAATCTGACTTGATTCTCTTTTTTCAACGATTTCCCCATCTGGATACCTTTTCATTGTCGCAATTTTCTCATATTGGGTTCACATGTCGGAGGTAGTGTGGTTATCAACTCGCGAGTCAAGATGGTGACTATGTCACCGGCACGGTTCATAGAATCCGTTCTTGACGAGGGCCTGGGCGTTGAGGGGAAGCGCTCCCGCGGTGCAAAGGATGATAATGATAAAATCACCGTCAGTCCTTCCGCACCAAAACGACGCCCTGCCCCCGATGGACGGGATCAGGATGCAAAGGTAAAAAAAAGAAAGTCATTTGATCGGTTCACGATAACGGTAGAGGATGATACCGATATTTTTCGGTAAAATGCGCTGAGTCATTGCGGTTGGATGGCAATGTCATCCGGACGCTCAACAACAATCTCTTTTTTTCCGCGATATGTCTGAACGGTTCCGATTACGCTGACCGTTCCTCCGATTACCGTCTTTGGATCCTCGAGAGCACCATCCGGTACAAAGACTGAGATGTTGTCTACGGTGAGCATGAGGTGACCGCCGGTGCGGGAATTTGCTGCCTCTGTTACGGTGCCGGAGAGGACCGCAAGGGTGCCATCCTCCAGTGTCTCAGAAAATGGTGTTGCAAAGAATTCTTTTCCGGTTGATTCAATTAGAAACGACATCGCGAGCAGTACGATGAGAACCCCAATGAGGATGAGAATGGCAATCCGTTCCTGCGGATAAAGCATATGAGTGAATGTTGCTTTCATGGATGGTAAATGTGGCGACATCCAGCGGGTGTAAGATACTGGCACGGATGGTCTTGGCCCATATTCTGATCATAGCTTTAAATTCTGAATACGCCTTAACTTGCAATTATCTTCTGTCTAAAAAAAGGGTGTTACCGTAATCGGCGCCGAACAACGTATCCGACGAAGAGAAGCATCACAACGCCTGCCGCAATCTCCTGTCTGAGGTAGGTATCATTGGCCTGTGCTGACAGACTATCTGACAGTGGCCCGGCATCCTTCCAGTCTGCGTCGAATACTTTGCTGTAGTAGGCTCCTGTGTCCTGGCTTTCAATGATGACCCCGGTCTCACGGTTAAAAGATGGGGAATTTTCGTTCCAGTTTATTGATGAGATGAGCACGGCATCCCCATCCACGATGACCCCTTTGTTGTGCACTTTATCCGGGTGTCCGGGACCGATGCGGGCAAGCCGTGCCTCCATGGGCAGTCCCTCTGCTAACGCAACGGCATTGATACGTGCGGCCATCTCGTCATTGTCGTTTTCTCCATTGGTGTTGAACCAGTAGCTGTCGAGAATGATACGGACATGCACTCCACTTCGGGCTCTCTCCACCGCGGCTTCCAGGTACGGGTTGGGGGCCTTGCCGGTCCAGTTGCTGATGTAGGCCTGCTGGATGTCAACAGTCCTCTTTGCCCCTTTGATGAGTGCAGGGATGAGATGTGCTGCGTCCGGGGCAAGAACAGGTGGCACCTTAGCCCCTTTGAATGACTGCGGTTCGAATACTGCCTTGTATCTCTCTCCTGTTTCACCGTCTGGCAACGTGCCGGTACCGGTATATGCTACCATGTCATTTCCCGCAAGGTCGGCCGCAAAGATCTTTGAAAAGTAGTCTGCCACCCGTGGATCGGTAATCAGGATTCCCCATCCCCGGTTGCCGGTTGTGCCTCTCTCAGGAAACCCACTATCTTTGAAGTTTTCCGATGTCACGAGGACGGCCTTTTGGTCGGCGATGAGGTATTTTGCATGATCATAACGGTAGCGGGCGTGGGTGGTGTCTGTTGTTTCCATTGTGTACACTGCGGCCCCTTTGCCACGGAGGTATCCGGCCACTCTTTTCCCTTCTGCACTGATGCCTCCGACCGGCCCGCCCTCTAAAATGATGGTCACCCTGACACCGTCGTCCAGCGCAGCGGCTATTTCCGCGGCGATACCCGGGGAGGTGAATTCATAGACATTGATAAGGAGTTCCGTTTCCGCGAGGGCAATGGCGCTCCTGATTACCTCATGCGATGCATCGGGTGAGGTAAACACCGTTCCGGAGACGCCGGTAAATGTGGCCGGGGAAAATCGGGACTGCCCGATCATGAGCGGGCGGGGATCCCATACACCGTTTTCAAAGAAGTGTACCTGGCCCTCCCGGCAGACGAAATCTTCCGGCCAGGTGACCCGACCGATCTCCTGCCAATTTTCCTGGAGGATGACCTCATCCCCTTTATTTCCCAGTTTTAGGGTGCCGGTGCGGATCAGGTCAGGAACTTTGGATGTGGAGTCATACCACTCATAATCCGGATACTCTCCATGCACGGTGCGATAGGCTTCTGCCTGCTGTGCTAAAACAACCCTGCCTGATGCCCGACTCCCGTCCGGAAACCGGGCACTCCCTTCCCCATCAGAGATGGATATGCCGGTAAGACTGCCACTTCCGGTAATGACAATGTATTCATCAGCCTCTCCTTTGTACCAGGTATCAGGACAAACCTCAGTTATCGTGAATGCGGCGGTAGCAATGCCACAACAGATGAGGCAGAGCGCCAGAAAGAGAGGGAAAATGCGCATATCTGAGAGATGTGCGGGATGACTGATAGGTTTTGTGAATTGAATCAGTCTGTTTTCATCTAACGAACGGCTTAAGCTTTTAAAATGGTGATGCTGTATCTGAATACAGATGGCAGCGGCAGCAGAGAAGAACACAAATTGTCTGGTCATTAAGGTGGGAGGAAGTCTGACCGAAGAGATCCCTCCGTTGTTTGCACTTCTTGCATCGTCTGGCCGTGACATTCTCATCGTTCCGGGTGGAGGACTCTTCGCCGATGTCGTCCGGCAGAGCGGCGCTGAAGGCACACAGGCACATTGGATGGCAATCTCTGCTATGGAACAGACGGCATGGCTGTGGGTGGCAGCAGGCGCCTCTCCTGTGGAGGGTGTGTGTGATCCGGTGCGGGGTGTAGCAGTGCTTTTGCCATACCGAACGATGCGGGACGAAGATCCCCTGCCTCATTCATGGGATGTGACGTCTGACTCCATCGCCGCATGGGTGGCGTATAAACGCGATGCGCCATTGCTTATTTTGAAATCGGTGGACGGTATCATGTCCGAGGGGATCCTTTGCAAAGTGGTTCCTGAATCCGTGGAGGCAGGTATCACCTCAACAGATGTGGTAGATTCGGCATTTTTCCCCGTTATCCGTGCATCGGGCATCAAATGGGCCATTATCAATGGTCGCAGACCGGAGCGTATCCGTTCTTATCTTAAGGGCAAAATGCCCCCCGGCACCTATTCCAATCCACATCTTTAATAGTTGTGATGCCGAATAAATGAGTTAATTATGGCAACAGAGAAGTGTACCTCCTGTAATGTCCCGCTGACAGCTGAAGGCTGGACGAAGTTTCCATGCCCCACATGCGGGCAGATCGTCTACCGGTGTCATGACTGCCGGCATCAGAGTGTCCCCTACGAGTGCAAGAAATGCGGATTCATGGGGCCCTGAAGCATGGGAGACGTAGCAGTCATCATTAAGATCATGCCCGAGTCACCTGAAGTCGACCTCGTGGCACTTCAGGCATCGATTAAAGAAAAGCTTCCCGGAACACAGGACATGGTTGTCGAGCCTATCGGCTTTGGCCTCTCCAGTCTCAAGGTTGCTATTGTCGTCCCCGACGGCGAAGGAACGACCGAAGAGGCTGAGCAGATCCTCCGCAACCTTGCGGGTGTTGAGTCTGCAGAGATTGTCTCTGTTACCCTGATGTAAGAGAACAGTATCATCTGCTCTTTTCAATTTTTGCCGCAGGTGGCATGGGTTTACCGATAGTTTTGTATCTCTGAATGTTCTTTCAGGGAATCGTGAGTTTACCTGTTTTTTAGTATTCGGACGAAGTCGTTTCCGTGTTCATTGTTGAAAATAATTATGGCAGTATGATAATGGGGCGCTGGATACCTATTGAGATTCAGACAACTCAGAGGTTGAAATCACCGTTTTATGTATCGTAAAATGTATTTGCAATATAATGGATAGGTCATCTCTGTGATATCTATGAAAATACTCGTTGCATTCTATTCATGGCAAGGTCATACCGAGACCGTTCACGGGAACTCGCACATATTTTAGATTCCGCTTTGGTTAGGATCGAGCCTCTGAACGATCCGACTCCGGAGATGATAGTAAAGATGGTACGAGAATCACCTGGATCGCGAGCAAAAATTAAGCCCTGCCTGACAGATATGGACGAAATTGACCATCTGGTAATTGCTACTCCCGTCTGGTCACATACTATTCCCCCGTACACGAGGGAGTATCTCTCCCAGTTGAGAAATTGCTCCGGCAAGAAATTTTCCGTCTTGGTGGAAATGGGGAGAATCGGTGCAGAAAGCACCATTGCGGCAGTGAGGGAGATTCTTGAAGGAAATGGTATGACGTTTGTTGCATCAGCTTCCACCATTGAAGATGACGTTGAAGCGAAGCAATTTCATGAAACCATTGAGCAGTTCTCCACGAAGATTCTCTCTGGATAGGAACCCTTGTAGCTCCGGGTTTTGGAAAAATCCCGCCGAGTTCGGACCATTATTGATCCGTACATCATCATCTATGGGGCATGAGGGGATTTGGAAAGTTTTGTTCCGGTTATTCTCAGGTGATGCGGTCAGGGATGTCATTCCACAGAGATAAATTTATTTCTCTCCGGACTCTGTATTGTATATGCCTCCCTTTAAAAAACATCTCAATATTCTTTTTGTTTTGGTTGTTGCTCTTCTGCTGATCCCAACCGGAGTGTCAGCGCTTGCTCTCTATAGCGGAGATCAGGTAACAATCGACCAACCCGTCTTTGATGACGTGTTTGCCGCCGGAGGGGTTGTGGATGTCAATGCCTCGGTTTCGAGCCTCGTTGCCGCGGGAGGGATAGTGAACATCAATGCACCTGTCTCCGGGGACGTCATTGTGACCGGAGGGGTCTTGGATGTCAATAGTGCCGTTGGGGGCAAGGTTGTCGCTTTCGGCGGAGTTGTTACTATCAACGCCAGTGTCGGCACCAATGTGATTGTCTCAGGGGGTGCTGTGATCCTTGGGGAGGGAGCAACAGTAGCACAGGATGCCATGCTTTCAGGAGGTGCCGTGATACATGCCGGGCAGGTGGGCGGTAATCTCACTGTCGAGGCTGATAGCTTTGACAACACCGGAACGGCGGGTAATCTTTATGTCGAGCTGGAAGAACCGAGTCAGGGTTCTTCAACAATTTTTTGGGCAGTATTTGATATCCTGCTTTTCATCGGGATGTTTGCCCTCGGAATTCTCTTCCTCGCAATTGCTCCAAAGCGGTTCCTCATGGTGGAGGAGAATGTACGTCGGTCGGCACTTTTTACCACCATAGTTGGGTTAGTTGCCATCATCTTCTCCCCCTTGGTATTGATTTTATTTTCTATCACGGTCATCCTGTTCCCGGTAGGTCTTGTTGGCGGAATGCTATTGGTAATCGCTCTGCTCTTCTCCACACTGTTTGTCTCTGCAAGTATTGGGCACATCATTGCCCGATATCTGAAATGGGACGCAAAAGAATGGCAGATGTTTGCCGTGGGATTTGTGATTATGAATCTGCTCTACATGATACCGGTTGTCGGTTTCATCATCCTCGTCATCACTACGAGTCTTGGTTTTGGAGCTGTCATGGTTACGGTCTACCGGAACTTGGATGCCCTCCGGGGCGAATCAAAAAATAATGAATGAGGGTTATCCATCCTCTTTTTTTTCTTTTCTCAATGAATTTCGTGATAGGCATTGACTGTGTTGAACCGGGGAGGGTGAAAATCGCCTGAATATTACGAAGGTAAGTATTATCACCCTACCTCAACATCCCCTATCCCCATACAAATGAGCATTTTTAGCAAATTTTCTTTCTCTTTTACCTTAAGCCGCTGATAATGCTATATCCACGACCCTTCATACGTGTGAAGTATCCGGCTGGAGGTGACCCCTCGGCATTGCAAGGGTTCATTTTTCGTGAGCGAATTTCATTTTTTCCTTCAGAATAGGCTTATCTTGGGAACTGTCGTAGTTCATATGCATGTTAGATAATTATTATGGGTTCAGCGAGGTATCTGGTGCAGTATACCGGGCTAAAAACCTTCTCTGGCCATTTCAGTGGGGCGTGTGGCTTCGTATTGCCATCATTGCCCTCTTTATCGGTGGGTGCGGGTTCAACATCCCCTCCAACTCATTTGGTGACTTCTCCGAACCTGACATATCTCCCATGATCCCCTCTGATCTCGGAATGGACGTTCTCGGAATCATCCTTATCATCGCAGGTGTAGCCCTGTTGCTGGGGGTCATCTGTATGTTCATCGGAGCTGTCCTCCAGTTCGTCTTTGTTGACTGTCTCACGAGTGGTCAGATTAAGCTTACCCGGACATTTAAAGAACGGAGCGGCAAGGGTGCTCGTCTGCTTCTCTTTAATATTGGTATTACTCTGATCACCGTTCTTGTTATCATGGTTCTGGGTCTCATCTTCCTCCTGCCGGTGGTTCTTGGGGGAGCTTCTTCGGACGTTCTGATGGTTGTTGCCATGCTGGCGTTCCTTTTCCTGATAATGCTCCTGATGATACCTGTCGCTCTCATCGTGCTCTTCACAAACGATTTTGTCGTCCCTGTAATGATCAGCGATGACTGTGGTGTAATTGCAGCATGGCACAAGGTCATCCCCATCCTCAAATCTGAATGGAAACAGGCGCTCGGATATGTTGTCGCGAGATTTGTGCTTGCGATTGTTGCCTTTATTCTTATGTTCATTGTCCTGATGCTTGCCATACTCATTACCGCTATACCCTTTGTGATCATTGGGGTTGTGCTTTTCATGGTTTTCGGAACGATGAATGTCATGCTCATCCTGCTCATGATCCCCTTTGTCCTGCTGGTAATTCTGGAATCCCTGCTGATCAATGTGCCCATCGTCACCTTCTTTCGCTACTACTCTCTCCAGGTACTGGGGAAACTGGATGCAACGTATGCGCTCCTTCCTGTGGAATCTGTGCATGAATCCTATGTGTGATTCGGTGCGTTTGAAAAAAAACAAATCATTTTTTTAGAAAAAAACTCAGGTGATGCCAAACGGGGGGTGAGATTCCTCAAAGTTGGCACATTGTTCTCGGGTGTTGTTTAATTTTCCTTTATGACAGAACAGACTGAGTGTTCAAACCATTAGGGCGTGACATGAAAAGTAAAATCCCGAAGAAAGGCCCGAATGGGTGTTTCCAATAAGGACTGAAATCTATTTTATAGGGATGGCATCCCAGTTCCCTCAAGAGAATACACCATGCTGGTGGAAAAAAAGGGTAACGGTTATTCTGATACATATGCCCCTGCACCATTGCATCAGCGGTCACGGATGATGGTTATTGAATCTGTTTCAGTCGTTCTTCCAGATAATCGATAGCCAGTTTCACATCCTCAATCTTTTTTGCACCGGTGAGAATAAATTTTCCCGATGAGAACAGGAGTGCTACTACCTTTGGATCATCTATGCGATATACAAGTCCAGGGAACTGTTCAGGCTCATATTCTACTCTTTCATGACTGAGTGTGAGAACCACCTTATTGAGGTTGATAAAATTCCCGCTATCATAAGAGCATACCATATTTGAAATTACAACATCAGGTGATTCAAGTGTCTGTATGCCATGTTGCTGCAACTGCCTGACAATGGTGGCAAGACCTTCGTGGAATTCATCCTTATTTGATATCCCTGTCATGACAATCTTCCCTGACGAGAAGAGGAGGAGTGCAATTTTAGGGACTTTCATATGATAGATTGCGCCGGGAAATTTCTTTTTGTTCAGGACACACCCATCAAGGGCACCAGAAAGAAATTCAATATCCAAAGCTTCGGCAACACGCCCGGAAGCAACAATATTTTCAATTTTCAGGGAATGATATAGTTCTCCAACATCCATTGTCCTCATTGTATCGATTCTGATACGATAACTATTGCCCAATCATTTTATGATAGGGTTGGAATTGGCTTGGTTTAAGGTGGATAACGGGTGATATTAAGCTACAGCGCAATTATACTTTTACCAATTCTGGGAACTCTTTAGGTGCTGTCTTTGTGGGTTTAATTGACACAATTGTGATTTAACGGTCTTAATTTGCCACAATTCTTTGGCTCACTAAATTAGCGCCCGCAACCCATACATTGCCCGGTCCGTTACCTGCGCAAACGTGAGCTGGCATCCAACGATATTCCTGTTCCCCCTACATCGGCACCCATCCACGGAACCGGTATAGACGATGAAAGGGCAAAATCGCCCCGCTTTGGAATTTTCCTCGCCGTCATCGGGCTAATGATCAGGGCATGTGCAGTGAGGAAATAGTAAACGGCAACCAACATAGTCTTGGTGTGACAAAAGAAAGGTGATAAATGGAAACGACCCTGAATTGAAGTGACAGGAATGAAGAAAAACATATATTATATCTTTCTGGCCATCGGCGCACTGCTACTTCTGGCACTTTTGGTGTTTGGCCCTTTTCATCAGCAATCACCGGATACAGAATTCAAGACGGTTGATATCACGCATTTCGACCTTTATGACAATGCGTCCGGATCAATGGTACAGGGAGCGATGTTTGCAGGGGTGATTAAAGGAACCCGTCAGGTGGTCATCACCGCCCACCTCCAGATATCCTCTAAAGACTTTGGAGGTGTGGAATTTGGCATTCCTCAGGGATGGATAGTCAAGGAAAAATACAGCAGCTATCCTGACGGCGAGATAGATGCCCGTCCCGAATATTACATCTCGGAATGGCACACCGGCTCTTCGCTGGAATACACCAGTTTGGTAAGAATCCGGCCGGATATCAATCTATCTCGCCCTGATGAAGGGAATCAGGGATATATTATTCTGGTGATTCAGTCGGAGGATGACACCCCTCCTTTCGAAGAATGCAGGATTCTTGTTAGTGTTGGAAGTGAGATGGTAAATGGCACCTCTGTAATTTATCCAACGTATACCCAATATTCTCTCAATTTTTCAGTATCCGGATAAGAATTGCATATTTCCATGCCCTGATTTTACATGTTCCCTGAGAACGGGTGAAATGAGATGAGCCGAGATGAACGCCCGTATACATACAAATATTCAGCGTGCTTTCATACCATGACACGGATTAGCGCTGAAGTCTGAATGACATGATTTTGTTGTCACAATCGTCTATACTATCGACAACGTGTAAACGATTGTAGCATAATTCATTTATAGAGTAAATCCTTAGTGTTAGTAGCACAGAATGTGAAGATAATATGATTACATTTGACCATCTTTCAAAGGAATACAACGGCGTTTATGCCGTCAATGATCTCAATTTTGAGATTCCGGGGGGTGAGATATTCGGCCTTTTAGGACCAAACGGTGCTGGCAAAAGTACGGCGATACTGATGCTGACCGGCCTTATCGAACCCACAGCGGGAAGATGCCTGATAGACGGCGTTGAAGTTGCAAAAAACCCGATAGAAGTCAAACACCGTATCGGCTACATGCCTGAAGATGTGGGATTCTATACAAACCTCTCGGCCAGTGAAAACCTCGACTTTTTTGCCCGTTTGTATGGCCTCGATACCTCAACAAGAAAATCACGCATTGATGAACTGTTATCAATGATGAACCTTGACGGAGTTGAAAAACTGGTTGGCGGTTACTCAAAAGGAATGCGTCAGCGTCTTGGGATTGCAAAGGCACTTTTAAACGACCCGGCCGTCATCATACTTGACGAACCGACGGCAAACCTTGACCCGCAGGGAGTTGCAGACTACCGCAGAATTATAAAAAAGATGGCAGCAGACGGAAAGACCGTCCTTGTCTCATCACACATTCTTTCAGAAGTAAGTCTGGTGTGCACCTCTATTGGTGTGCTATCCCAGGGAAAACTGGTGGCAGAAGGCACATGGAAAGAATTGACACGGGTGCTTCAGGGAGAACAGGTGAAGATCCTGGTGGAGACACGCGGTTCCATGCCGGAATTCAACCATCCTGACCTCATATCGGCAGAATATTCCAACGAAAACCACGAAGCCGTGATCACTGCACGCTCTGATATCAGAGATGATATTGCAGACACCCTCCGGGAACAAAACGTGATGATACGCCAGCTGACTCTCGACCGGTCGACACTTGAACAGGCCATTTTGTTATATTACAACACGGGAGACAAATAATTATGAAATCGAACGGATTGCCGGTGATCGCACGAAAGGAGCTCCGTGATCACTTCAGGAGCAGAAAATTTCTGCTGATATTCGGAATATTCCTGATCATCACAACCATAGGGATGATCAGCGGCGCAGCAGAGTATAACAAAGAACTGCAGCAATATAATGAACGTCAGTCTGTCGCAGATGACGATGAATTTGGTATGGGATTTGGCGGATGGGGTAAACCCTCTATCATGTCCATCTACCTGCAAGTCAGTTTACTGATCA
Source organism: Methanomicrobiales archaeon (assembly GCA_012523385.1). Lineage (GTDB taxonomy): Archaea > Halobacteriota > Methanomicrobia > Methanomicrobiales > Methanomicrobiaceae > Methanogenium. Next base: position 3,412 of record JAAYIO010000067.1, on the reverse strand, counting down.
TAACCCTCGGAGCGGTGCTTGGTATTGCAATGGGATTTGATTTGATATCAAAAGAAAAAGAGACCAAATCCCTGAAGATACTGCTTTCACATCCAATATATCGTGACGAAGTCATAAACGGAAAAGCGCTTGGTGGCCTTTTGGCACTTGCCATCGCACTTGGCATTACGTTTATTATCACCTTTGCCATCCTTCTTCTCTCAGGAATTGTCCCTGAAGGCGATGAATTATTAAAAATTCTGGTATTTGGTGGAGCGGCATTCCTGATGATACTCTCGTATTTCGCATTATCACTCTTCATGTCCACCGTAGCAAATGACAGTGGCAAGGCCCTTGTCTATACGCTGGTCATCTTTGTTGCCCTTACGAGCCTGCCGATTCTGGTGAATGGACCGGTAATGAGCATAGTTATTGGTGATCCTCCGGAATATCCCGAGCAGATGTTTTCCTCCGACTCTGTGCATAGGGGCATGTCCGTAGTATCATCTTCGGTAAGTTCCGATGGTAAAGTAGAATATAAGGAACCCGAACCCGATCCCGTCTGGGAAGAATACAATCGGCAAATTAAAGAATACCTAAATAAACGTCAATCAATATCTGATACCATCACCCTTATTTCACCGACGATGAATCTACAGCCGCTCTCATACAAACTGCTGATACCGGATTATAGCAGGATGATGTCGATGGTTTTCAGTCCCGTTGGAGGCGATGATTTTGAGGTGCAGGAAACAGATGTATTTAAAGATATTTTTAAAAACATCATCGCACTGTTTGCCTTCCCCGCAGCCTTCCTCGGACTTGCCTACGTTCGGTTCATGCGGATGGACATCAGATAAGAGGGAAATATGAAACAAATTACCTATTCAATCCTTATTTTCCTCTTTCTGCTCATCGTCATACTTCCACTGCCGGCAGCAGCTTTAGAGAGTTCTGATGGCCGCGATGTCCAGATACAATGTCCATTCCCGGGCATTGTACTTGAAGCGGGGGAGAGCGCAGAATTTGCACTCACGGTGACAAACAACGGGAACGAATATCCCAAAAAAGTATGGGTCGAAACTTTTGGTGAATCATCGAAATGGGAGTATCGGTTCCTGAATGGCGAAACTGAGATCACCAGGACATCAATTGCAAAGGGTACAAGTCAGAATATTCGTTTCATTGTAGAAACGTCCTCAGATGCACCTGTTGGTGAATACCAGATCAAGGTTCACATTGGAGACGGATACTGCTGGTTATACACAGATATCTCAAAGACGCATGCTGGTGAGCGTGGCATATTAAAACTGACCACCGTTAACGAACTGGGTGAAGCCATCAAAGGTGCAACGGTCACGGTTATGCAGGGAAAAACCACGAAACCGGTGATGGAAATTACCACCTCCAATGATGGAAAAATCAGGAGCGAGCTGCCCCACGGAGAATACACGCTGCATATTGATAAGAAAGGCTACCACAGTGCTCTCCCGGTTGAAGTCAAAGTTAATTCAGGTCTTGAAACCGATGCAGGGAATATCGTGCTCGAAAAGATGAATATTGCCGTAGAAGTATCCTATAAGACTCTTTCAATAACTACATCCATAGGCAAAAATCCGGTATTTGAGGTAAAACTCAGGAATATCGGAAGAGCTGACAGTATGTTTACCCTTCATTCAACTAATCTGCCTGACAACTGGTATACACGGTTTAAAGAATCTGAAAATTCACCAGAAAGCCTGTCAGAGATCTTTATGTATGCCGGGGAGGAAAAAACATTATATCTCGAAGTTATTCCTTCATACGGAGAGGAAACGGGCGATTATACTATCACGTCTGTCGTGACCTCACCAATAGGTGATGATTACGATCAAAAGCTTGACATAACACTTCGGGGAGATTACACCCTGAAGATATATCCTGATAAATACCGATATGAGCTGAAAAAGGGCGATAAGGTAGATTTTGATGTCAGACTGAAAAACACTGGAAGTGCCGGATCACTTTCAAACATCAAACCTGAAATATCCGCACCTGAGGGCTGGAAGGCCACGATATCACCTAAGACAATTGCCAGCCTTGAACCCGGTGAAAGTGATACGATATCTGTCACCCTCATTCCGCCATCAAGCATCGCTGCAAGTGAGTACAAGATCACCCTGAAGGTTACCTCCGATCAGGTTGAAACAAGCGATGATTTCCGTGTGGTTGTGAAAGAAAGTTCGATTGTCGCCATACTTGGTATTCTCATGCTTGTGGGAGTCGGAGTCGGTGTCTGGTATGCATTCAGGAAACATCAGCGACGGTGAGTCCGGGTAACACCCACTCACCAAATATAATATTGGTGTTAATATCAAAATCCCCGATTGAATTTTATCCTTTTTTTGGGTGATGAAAATGGCGGGAGATATTGACCTCCGGGCTCCCGGAGCGGCCGGAATGGACTGATGCGTTTGTTGTCTGAGGAATGTATGATGCAAAATTCAGTGCTATATGCAGCATTTGTTGCGGGGCTTGTGCTTGCCCTCTTAACGTGTGGGTGCACCGACCTATCCCCCGGAGATGAAAACCGGGCATCCGGTCCCGGTGTAGTTACCTATGTCCTCCTCGGTGATGGTTTTTGGGGCATCACCGGCAGTGATAAGGAGATGTATTATCCCCTGAACCTGGATGAGGAATTCAGAATCGATGGCCTGCCGGTCACGTTCGGGGCGGAGATCCGGGAGAACGTCTCGAACAGTTTTGGCTGGGGAACCGGTGTTGAGATCACAGATATCAAACGAACGGCTGATACCAGGGATTCGATCTATCTCTGGGAGGATGGGATCAGAACCTATGTGGGCGGGGAGGATTCCCCTCTGATGCCGGTGCTTTCCGACACGCTGAATCACAGCCTCTCACTTTCCCGGTTGGGGCTCTCAGAGATAGCAGATAGTGAAATACTCGGGTTGAAAGAGAGTTCCCGGTTCATTGAAACAGACCTGGGAGAACCGCGTGATTTCACCACCTTCCCCATCTATGACAAATACCATACCCCATACCCATTGAAAAATGTCACATCCGCCATTTTCTTTCTGGAAAGAAGACCGTTTGGTGATGATCTGGCAGGTGAACTGTACATTCAGCGAAGCGGTTCAGCGCAGTACCGGCGGTATCTCTCTCTCTCTGATAATAACTCAAATTATACAGAATGGATAGACATCGTCAACGCTATGCTTGAACCCGGCAGCGATGTATGGAGCAATCCGGGGTTTGAATACTATTCTGTGCGGGAGAGCCGTGAGATCGCGGAAAGGTATGTGAAGGCCAGGGATGAGTACGTGGACAATTTTGGCAGAAATCTGATTCTCATTGGAACCGAATCAGGACTTTCCCCATATTACTGGTTTTTCACCTATGAATTTGACATGCAGTCAATGAAGGACTTTACTGT
>JAAYIO010000066.1 GCA_012523385.1 Methanomicrobiales archaeon | reverse complement strand
TGTGAGTACCACTTTATTGAGATTGATAAAATTCCCGCTGTCATAGGAGCATACCATATTTGAAATTACCACGTCAGGTGATTCAAGGGTCTTTATGCCATGTTCTTGCAACTGTTTCATGATGGTGGCAAGACCTTCCTTAAATTCATCCTTATTCGATATCCCTGTCATGACAATCTTCCCTGACGAGAAGAGGAGGAATGCAATTTTAGGGACTTTCATATGATAAATTGCACCGGGAAATTTCTTTTTATTCAGGACACATCCATCAAGGACACCTGAAAGATATTCAATATCTAATGCTTCGGCAACACGTCCGGAAGCAACAATATTTTCAATTTTCAGTGAGTGATATATATCTCCAACAACCATTGCCCTCTTTGTATCAATTCTAATACGATAACAATTACCCAATTACTTTATGGTAGGATTGGAAGTGGCTTGGTTTAAGGTGGATAATGGGTGATATTAAGCTACAGCGCAATTATACTTTTACCAATTCTGGGAACTCTTTAGGTGCTGTCTTTGTGGGTTTAATTGACACAATTGTGATTTAAAGGTCTTAATTTGCCACAATTCTTTGGTTTACTCAATCGGCCCCCCACAGCTCATCTATTTCCGGGCCAGTCACCTGCGCACAAGCGTGAACCGGTATTCGTTGGGATCTGTGACGCTACAATCCTCGATGCCATAGGGTTCGTTTTTTTCCTCTTCTGCGAACCGGACACTGTTTTCTTTTAGCTCCCGGTAATATTCGTCGATATCTCCGTAAATGTGCAGATACCGCATTATGCCGATGCCGAATGTTTCTTTGGCATGGATTACGTGTTCTTTTGCCTGGGTAAACATCTACGCCATACGGTCTTTTGTCCGTTCAGCATACTCCAGCTTTTTGCCAATTCGGGATTTAGATTTTTCACCATAATCCTTATCTGTGTAGCAATCAGATTTCGTATCTGACGTCCTGGGAATGGTCAATTACTGGAATAATAATCAATCAGAACATGGGAGTGGGGATTGTCATTATAAAAAATATCGTGAGGAGATATGCTGTTTGTCTTGCCCTCCTCGTATTCCTGAGTAGTTTTTTTATCGTTGGTGTGAACAGTCAGGCAGGGACTGAACCGGGATATTACATCGTCCATTGGTATAATTATGACGATGCAGAGGTCTATTTCGATGATGAATATAAAGGGACTATTAACGGTAGTGAACTATTCGTTGAGGTGGACCCGACAGCGCCTGCATACCGCAGATATACCATTACAAAGGAGGGTCATGCGACCTTCACCGGGTATATTGATTCAGTTCCGGCACCGGGCGAGGAGGTAGATCTCCACCTCTGGTATGTGCAGATAGAACCGCCTGAGTCAGAAGGGATGGATAATGACCGGGGGTGGTATGTGGTGCATGAAATCAAAAGCAGAGAAGGTTCATCAGTCTACTTTGACGGGAAGTATATGGGTGAAATTGCAGACGGAACCCTCCGTGTTGAGGTGAATCTTACCGAATCTGGTTTCACGGAGTACAGGGTTGTTGAACCGGATGGGTGGAGAAGTCATACCATGCAGGTTCAGCACATCCCTCAGGCAGGAGAGACGGTGCATTACTACGCATGGGTGCAGCTGGCTCCCCGACCACCGCCGATGTATCCCGGTCAGGATATGTCGGACTCTTCTTCCCCGACTCCGGCAACCACCTCTGGAACCAATGCCGATGGTGAAGAAGAAAAAACGCCCGGCTTTGGAATTGGACTCGCCATCTTCGGGCTAATGATCACGGCATGTGAAGTGAGGAAATGGTAAATGGTGCACTAAAATTGTCTTGGTGTGACAGAAGAAAGGTGAAATAGGAAACGACCCTGAATCACGTGATAGAAATGAAGAAAATCATATATTTTGTCCCTCTGTTCGCCATTGCAGTGATACTTTTGGCATTTTTGGTGTTCTGCCCTTTTGATCAACAATTACCAGATACAAACTTCGAGACCGTTGATATCACGCATTTCGACCTTTATGACAATGCGTCTGGATCATGGGTACAGGGAGCGATGTTTGCAGGGGTGAGTGAAGGAACCCGTCAGGTGGTCATCACCGCCCACCTCTGGTTATCCTCCAAGGACTTTGGGGGTGTGGAATTTGGCATTCCACAGGGGTGGGTAGTTACGGAAAAATACAGCAGCTATCCTGACGGCGATATAGATGCCCGTCCCGAATATTACATCTCGGAATGGCGTACCGGTTCTTCGCTGAAATACACCAGTTTGGTGAGAATAACACCGGATCTCAATTTCTCCAGCCTTGGCGAGGGAAATGAAGGGTATGTCGTTCTGGTGCTTCAGCCAGAGGATGACGCCCATCCCACCGAAGAATGTAGGATTCTTGTTTCTGTCGGAAGTGAAATGGTAAATAATACATCAGTAATCCATCCGACGTATAACAAATATTCACTCAATTTTTCATTATCCGGATAAGAATTGTATATACCCATGCCCTGATCTTGAATGATCCGTGAGAACAGGGCAGTGAGATACCCTGTAGGAGAATTATATTCTCCAATATATTTATGCCACATTAAATTATAAATTTCACCTAATGAAAGGCGGTATGGTGTATGGGGTGCATGCAGGAGTCCTAAAGTGGCGTACTGTTCTGATTCTGATTCTGCTTGTCCTTGCCTGCATGCCTGCGGTAGCTGGTGCGGGGCAATCCTTTGATGCGGCACCGGGCACGATTCTCTGCCTCACCGATGATCTGGACACCCAGGAAAAACCGGCAATCGACGGGGACTACATCGTCTGGAATCATGTCAGTGAAAAGAATCCCACCGTTGTGGTCTACACTCTTACGACCGGAGAGACAACAGAGATACCCGTCTATAATGAAGGGCGGCGGCACTCCACGCAGATCTCAGATGATTATGTCGTATGGACTGACAGATGCAGCGCC
>JAAYIO010000065.1 GCA_012523385.1 Methanomicrobiales archaeon | reverse complement strand
GTGAATTTTAAGTTTCTTTTGCCTGATGAAACAGGAATACAGATACTTGTTGGGCTGTGCAATGCTCTCAAGCCGGTCTCTAACCGGGATATTTTGAATATGCTTCAAGAGGCGGGGGTGCCCGGGTTTGAAGTCCTTTATGACGAGGTCACACGGGAAAAGAGACGGGCAGTTCAGAGTCGCCAGCTCATGCGGCTTGATAAGACAATACTTACGCGTCTTGAGAAGGACGGGTATATCAGCCGGGAAAAGCGGGGGAGGAATGTTGTTGTGTCGATTACGGAGACGGGGTTGTATGCTGCGTGTGCGAGTGGGTTGTATATTAGGAAATGAATATTTAGGGAGGGGGTGGTGAGTAATACGTTGTGCCATCCTCTTCATGGTGCGGAATGTATATCTGCTTCCTCGAATCATTTTGAATAATATGACAATGCCTATAGAGGAAATATCAATAAAGTGTCCCAAATGCGGTTTTGTTTTTCGGGATTTTATCCGAGGATCGATTAATCTGAATCTTGATAATTTTGATGATGAATATCTGGATAAATGCATGTTTGCAACGTGCCCAAAATGTGATACCAGAATTAATAAAGGGGTATTAATCGTTGGTAAAGACGGCGTCTTCAACTTTAATTGAATCAATTTTTTGGGATTGTAGAAATCATCTTTGTTATTTTGTGACCTAAAAGCAGGCCATTGATCAGGTCAACAAAAAAGATCTCTCGTTTACCTGTGCGCATGATATTTCTGAAAGTAATGTGTTGTCAGGAAAAGAACCAATTTTCTGGTATTATTTCAAGCACTATGAGATACACAGATAGTGGTAAAGGTTGACAAACAAAAATTAAAAGATAAAGAGGGAATTAATAGCGATTCCGAAGCCGCTGGAGGGAATTGAACCCTCGACCTGCTGATTACGAATCAGCCGCTATACCTCTAAGCCACAGCGGCACGCTGTTTAAAACCACCGGCAAACCACGAACAATGCATTATTGGTTTTACGAGATGCCTGCTATATTAGACGCTGGAAAATGATAAATGTGATGTTTTGAAGTCTCACAATAGGGATATTTGAATTGATGCAAAAATGGGGTAAAAGAGTGTGCAAAATAATTTTTGGGAGTTAATCCCCGTTCAACGCTTTTTACAGAACCCGTTCAGTTATACCCGCGAATCGTAACATTTGGATCATCCTGCTTCTCAGGATTGTCAGTTTTTATCTCGTTAAATTTTGCCTCAAAATCATCCACACTCTTCTGTAGCACCTGAGCAAAGTTTTTGGCATGTTTCGGACTTATTGAGACAATCGCCTTAGCACGGGCCTGATTTGTTCCCGGAAGTTCGTGAAGAAAAACGAAGGTAAACTCATCATCCTTATAGGCAACCTGAATCCTGTTTGCATAGACCGGATCCAGATCATTGGGGATATTCACTGAAATTTCTCTCTTTGTCATACCAATATTTATTTCCCCCTTGCCAGATAATCCTTTGTTTAATCAGGATCTGTTCATTTATGGGAGAAAAAAGCGTCTCATCTGTTGTTGCGTGCCACGCCTGTCCGGTTCGGTATGAACTAATGAAATCGGTCGAACAGGCCGAACCCGAACGGTATACGATAGCAAAACAACTGTCCTATGCACTGGGCGAGCCGCTTGATGTAAGTGCCCTCTGGCAAGACATCCAGCTCATCTCTCCTGATATCGGTGATGACTGGAAAGAGATGCTTAAAACATGGGTGAACGCCTGCAAAGAGTTTGAATGGGAACCAGCAGATGAATACGATGTGCGGGTATCATCCGAACAGCTGGGGGTTGGAGGAACAATTGACCGTATCCTCATCGGCAGCCCCCCGCGGTGTGCTGTTATGCGGATGACCGAGGCGCCGGAAGCAGGAGTATGGGGCGCAGACCGCATCCGTGCAGCATGCCTCATGGTATGTATTAAAGAAACGCTGGGCTTCTCTCCATCAGAAATTATCTTTGAATATCTCGCCTCCGGCATCTCCCGTGCCTGTATCCCGGAACCCCGTGACCGCCGCCGCGCTCTGCAGGCGATACGAACCGCAGATGCAATAGACAAAGGAATGGTTCCCCGAAAACCGCGGAACGCGCCCTGTGAAGGATGTTTCTTAGCAGACCTCTGCACTGTTTCAGGGCCCAAAAAACTCTCTGACTTCTTTAAAAAAGAATGATTCAAAGACTTTCCAAAAGGGTCTTTGATATAATATACTCGCCTTTTGCTTCCCGCGTTGTCCCAACAATCAGCCACTTTGTATTGCCATGCTCTTCAACCACACCGGTCGCTTCTATGACTTCCCCTTTCAGGGCCTGACCGCTGTAGGTATGCGTAAATGACAACACCCGGCTGATCTCCTCGTGGTCAACATGATAGACTGCGGGGCTATCAAAGGCAAGTGATGCATCCGTTACGGTTGCTTCAATGGTCATTTTTCCGCAGGCCTTTCCCTTAGGAACGCCACCTGAACCAATCTGTTCATAGGATCGGGTGTATAAAAGGTCAAAGTATGTCCCGCCAATCTCTCCACGGTTCCACTTCCTCTTTTCATGGGCGAGGAATGTCTCGTAATCGATCTCCGGAACACGCTTGGTATAGACTTTCTGCCACATCTCTTCTGAGAGACCAGATACCTCACCTGCCTCAACAGCCTTCTTGAGATTCGCCTGTGCTGTGAACCATGCAGAACCATAGACGACCAGATCGATGTCTGAGGTTCCGTTTCCCAGACCGCAGAGAAGGGACCCGGTGCACCCAATCTTCTCGATTGACACGTTGAATACTGGAAGGAGCTCCGTCACCAGTTCATTTTGTGCAGCCACATGGAGTATCTCTTGTTCAGGTTTCATGACCCGCACAATATCAGCAT
>JAAYIO010000064.1 GCA_012523385.1 Methanomicrobiales archaeon | reverse complement strand
TCCATTTGTTCTCGTGACGGATGGCAAGAACAACCATGCCTGTTACCGTGCTCAGCGAGGCCTCTTTCAGGTTTTTTCCGACAAGTTCAGAACCCTCCTGAACTTCAACCCGTGCAATAATCTCATCGGATTCACGTACAATCTTTTTAAACACCGGCGGAATTTCAATATCGCGAATTATGACATCGATAATCGAGCGTGCTGCTTTGGTAACACTATCCGCAAATGATGACATATACAGTAACCCACGAAGATATTCAACATTTGAGATCCGTTTCGCAGCTTCGAGAACCCAGAGATCCAGATCATACCTCATGTCATCCATCCGGGTGCCAAGAGAGACCACTTCATCCGCGACTTCCCGATTGTCAAAAGGAGCGCTGTATAAGCGAGACCTACGGCAAGTTCAGAGGTATCCTTCATCTTGACAATCAGACGAACTGCCCGGTCAAGGTCGGTCACAATGCCTGCTTCAGGAGACTCATCGTCCGGCGGAATCTCTGCACCACAGAGATCATATAACGGAACGATGCCACTCTCTGGTCCTTTTGCAATGAGAATATCACCATCAAGAATCCGTGTTCTGTGATCAGGACCATAGATCCATGACACACCGCGGCGGATGGCAATAACACGCATTCCGGTGCTACTCTGGAGATTTTGCTCCCCTAAAGTAACGCCATCAATGGTGCTTTCTTTGGCAACAACCACGCGTTCGGTTATCTCTTCGGCATCCGGCATTGCAAGCCTGAGTTTTGCAGGAAATTTCACATCCTTAAGGATGATGGTCGCAATTTCTGATGCGGAATTTGAAATTTTTTCTGCCGCTTCACTAACCTGCAGCATACCACTCATAGACTCTGCTTCTTCGACTCTCCGGGACCCAAGGATACTTTGTATCCGTGCCTGGTAGACCAATTGGTTCATCCGCTCTTCAAGGGAAATCACTTCCCGGGCTATTTCACGACTTTCAAAAAGTATCGCAGAATAAGCAAGATCGACCATCAGTTCCGAGATGTCTGTCATCTCAACTAATACATCTTTAAAACTTACCGGCCGGTACTCAAAATCACTCATGGGCGTATAGTCCTTTCATGATACATTTGTCGTATCTAACATTATCGTATATCTTTATATGAGTATATTAATAACACCGACCAGGATAATCGCGCCAACCAGGTCGACAATACTGGTGACCACCGGAATGCCAAAATTATCGGGGTCCATTCCATATCGAAATGAGAGTCCTGCCGTTATGTAGGCAATGACGTTCACAATCGTCAGTACCAAAAAACCCGAGATGGTGCATATACTCATCAGTTCAAACAGACCGGGGGATGAGATACCCAGCAACTCTGACGCAATTTGGGCAATCATACCGATAAGGGGGAAGAGTAACAGGGCATAGAGATACGTTCCCCCAAATTGATCAAATACCTCTCTTTGAGGTCGTGCCTTTACTTCAATTTCACCCATATGCATGCCGGTTCCAAGGCGGGAGCACAAAATTCCAGCAATGGAACCACAAAGACCCGTAAATGGAGGAATGATAATGAGGAATACGGCAAATGCAATCATGTGTTCAATATCAAAGGCATAGGTAAGCCCGGCAAGGGTTCCAATAACGGAAAGAATCAGAAGTAACGGTAACATCTCCCGATTTATTTCAAATACCGGTTCATCGAGATATACCGAATAAAGAAGAGATGCAACGGTTAAAATGAGAACGAGACCAAAGAGCGCATAGAGAACAAGCGGCGCAACAGTGATGATATAAAGAGTGGTGATGATGAGAAATGGCAGGGTGACAATATCGCCTGCCGTTGTCACGGTAGGCGCGGCAATCATGTCCAGGTCCAGCCCATACCGGTAGCTGAGGAGCACGATACCAAGCGTAATGCCTATGACAACAATCCCCGACCCGACCGCAGAGATGACGGATATCACCACATAATCAAAGACGCTGAGACCGCCAATACCAAAGATAAAACAGAAACCTGCGACAAGCAGTCCCAGACAGAATCCAATGATCACCGTTGTCAGAAGTGATGCACGTATATTTGATCCAAGGACAGAATCTCGGGAAAAGTTAAGCTCAAATGCTCCCAGATGCATTGATGATGAGAGACGGGACGCAAGCACTCCTGATATGTTGCCGCGCAGGTTAATGGACGGGGGCACCATAATCATCAGTACGGGTAACAGGGCAATGACGTCACTTGCGGAACCAAGAAAACTGCCTGCGGCACTTCCGGCAAACGCGCAGACCAGTAAAGCAGCAAACCCGGTAAGAAACAGACGGGTCGGGTTGGACATCTTCAGCTGTAGCATCATCACCATCTCCCATCATTTCTATTCAGCCTCGATATGGAATCTCGATTATCTCAAGATCATCAGGTGCAAACACCTTTCCGCCATAGTTTTTCTTTGCATCCTCTATATGAGTTGTT
>JAAYIO010000063.1 GCA_012523385.1 Methanomicrobiales archaeon | reverse complement strand
GTTCAAGACGGATACACCTCTGTTCACGGAAGTATGGGGGTGGGTCTTGGTTCGATTAAACGATTATCAGATGCATTCGAGATGGAAACATCCTCATCGGGTACAACAATTTCCATTCGAAAAAAATCCACCGAAAATCAGATAAATACCAAGAGTAATCTAAGAATAAGTGTCCTTACCCGTCCCCACCCTCTTGAAAACGTCTGCGGAGACGGCTATGTCATAAAACGGTTCCATCGGGGCGCATGCATTGCAGTAATCGACGGTCTGGGACATGGCATACATGCCCGGAATGCCGCCGCATGTGCAGAAAAATATATCGCAGATACTTTTTCACCGGAACAGCCGCTGGGCAGTCTGCTCAACGGTCTGGGAAATACCCTTCGCCGTACACGCGGTGCTGTTGCAAGCATTTGTGTAATCGATGAAGTGAAGGGTGAAATGCGGTATGCCGGTGTCGGAGATGTGACGATACATGTCTATCCAAAAGAGGATCAGATATCATTTCTCAACGTACCCGGAATTCTGGGTATGCATCAGGCAAAAATAAACCTGCAACGAAACAAATGGCAAAGCGGAAGAACCGTCATCGTCATGCACAGCGATGGAATCAGCAGTTCAATCAAATCTGAAGATGTGATGAGGGATGTTCCGCCGGTAGAAATTGCGCATGCCATTATGAGGGAGTACTGGGGAAAGAATGATGATGCAACAGTTGTTGTGGTAAGATAAACATGGATAATGGAGATATACGTGTCCTGCAGGAAAAGCTGGACAAAAAAAAAAAGGAAGTTCAGGAACTTACACAAGAGCTTGAACATACCAATGAGGGGCTTATTGCTCTGTACATGGAACTCGATGATGCAAACAAAAAACTCGCGGATACGAATCGCCAATTAAAAGAACAAGAGAAAAAACTGATTGCATATCTCTTTGAAACCGTGAATAAAACAAGGAATCCGGTTGTTAATATCACCCGTAATCTTTCACTGTTAGAAGAAATGGCAGTGTCAGGGGATATCGACAACAGTGATGTAAAACTGATCATCGAGGTCATAAAGAATAATGCAAAGATGATCAATGAAAATATCATCGAACTGAACAAGGTTGCAATTGATGGATCTGACAGGTTTCTTGACTCATACCGGGATTTTCTGACCGAAGAATGATGAACTGTTTCAGGCACTAATTATGACCATCGATACTATTGAAATGGACAACTCCGGAGTAGTTCTGGCTATTGCCGATTCTGCGATTCTTCGTACCTGTGTACTTAAATCCATTCAAAAAATATATCAGGAAGGAAAAACCGGGGTTATTATCTCTCTCTCCGAACCGCAGATCATACTAAAAAAAGCACTTGAAAAAAATTCGGTCGATACCTCTACCCTCTTCTTTATTGACGGAGTTACGGAATCTGCAATGGGAAAAGCAGGTACAGAGGAGAACTGTTTTTATGTCAACAAATCCTCTGACCTGACCGGCATTGGCATTGCCATCACAAAGGCCATGGCTTTGATAGAGAATAAGGAGAATATGGTTATCATTCTAGATTCCGTGAGCACACTCCTCATATACAATGACCCAAACCTCATCATTCGGTTTTTGCATATGCTGGTCAATAAAGTTCGACTGAATGATGCTATCGGCGTACTGTTTTCTGCAAAAAATGCCATAGACCCCATTGTAACCGCACAGATAACGGCCTTCTCGGATTCTGTTATGTACTTTGAAAAATAGTGATTGGTTTTTTGGCAACCCACCAAAAAACTGTTTGATGCCTGCCTGCCTGCCTGCCTGCCTGCCTGCCTGCCCAACCTGAGTGAACCATGGGACTCTCTCTCTCTCTCTCCCTCTCTCCCTCTCTCCCTC
>JAAYIO010000062.1 GCA_012523385.1 Methanomicrobiales archaeon | reverse complement strand
GTAAATGACTGGCCTTTTTGTTCTGTGATGTTATACCGTGCCGTTACTTGTTCACGGTATCCGTAGTTTTCGGTGTGTCCGATTGTCGTTCCTGTCCAGACTCCGACTATATTCGGGATGGATGGAGTTTCTGCAGGGGTGATCGCAGGGGTGTCTGTACAACCCGCTGACAAAACGACTATCGCCATAACAATAGCGAATAATGCAACGTAGTGGTTATGAAAATTCATATTATTTATAAAATACTTCAAGCTGATTTAAGGTTGTCTGTTTGTTATGATCCACATAACCAAGCTAAGAAAACAAAAAAAATGTGAAACCGTCCAGAGATGAAGCTTATATATTCCGATGAACATTTTTAAAGGGAAATAAGGGATCAGACATCATGAAAGAAGAGATCATCAGATATGATACCGTCTCCGTCGTATTTGATGGAATCACCGTTATCAGCCAATTCTCTCTTACCGTTAACCAAGGCGATAAAGTCGTCATCAGAGGGCCTTCGGGGTCAGGGAAATCAACTCTTCTGAAGATGGCACAAGGATATGCACGACCGGACACAGGCACGGTTTCCTACCGGATGCAGGAAATTGACGCTGCTACCGCATGGGCCATACGACAGGAAACGACATACATCTCACAAGATACCGATATCGGGGAAGGAATTGTTTGGGACCTGATTGCCGGTGTCTTTGCATACACGGCAAACAAAACCATTCCCTACCGAGATTGTCTCGGAGAATATCTCACCCTTTTTTCTTTGGACGAGACTACCCTTGACAAGGATTTCCGCACGCTCTCCGGCGGGGAAAAACAGCGAATTGTCATCATCATATCACTCCTGCTTGGGCGGACAATCTTTTTCCTGGATGAGATCACTGCGGCCCTCGACGGTTCGATGAAACAGCAGGTGGCAGAGTATTTCCTTTCGCATCAAGACTGGACAATCATCGCAATATCCCATGACGATGCCTGGTACCGTGAGGGAATTCGCATCATTACCATTGGAGGCAAATAGCAATGACCACAACTGACATCACGATAACCGGTCTCTTCTTTGCATTCCTTCTGCTTGCAATACCGGTTTTTGTCATGCACAAAACCCGTCTTCCAATGATACAAGAGACTGTCTGGTCCTTTCTCCGGATGTCGGTGCAGCTGGCCCTTGCAGGCGTTTTCCTGACGGTTCTCTTTGAGTATAACGCCCCCGTCTTAAACGTCCTCTGGTTGGGTGTCATGATCACCGTTGCGGCCTACGAGGCGGTGCGCAAACAGGACGTAAATATCAGAAAACTCTACCTGCCAACCGTTGCCGCCTTTATCATTGCCACCGTTATTTGTCTCATATACTTTGAGACACTGATTCTTCAGGGCGGTGGATTTTCCGAAGCCCGGTTCTTAATCCCCATCGGCGGTATGCTCTTAGGGAACTCCCTTGGAGGAACCATCATCGCGACATCTCTCTTCTATAATGACCTGCAGAGAAACGAAAACCGGTATGTCTCCGCTCTGTCATTTGGAGCACAGCGAAAAGAAGCACTGCTCCCACATTTCAGGGCCGCACTGAAATCCGCACTCAAACCATCTCTGGGGAATGTTGCGGTCATGGGCATTGTATTTCTTCCGGGACTGATGACCGGACAGCTGATTGCCGGGCTCTCTCCGATGACCGCTATTAGTTACCAGATTGCATTGATGCTCACCATCTATACATCAACCACGATATGCGTCACGCTTTCGATTATTCTGACGTCATACGCCAGTTTTGATGCGTATGGAATGCTTAAAAAAGAGCTATTTCAGAAAAGATGAGAAGCCGTTAAGGCATTACTCCGATAGGAACATCACACCAATAATTCCCCTATATCATCACCTATTTTGCAGGCAGATGCCGATTATGTGTACATATGCCCTTCTACGGCAGCGTCGTCACAATCTTCTCCCGATTTAATATCCGGGTCATATACCCGATACCGCCCAGAAGAATGATACCCAGTATAAACATCATTCCCACAACCAAAGCGCTCATAACAACCACTCCTTCTGCCACAAGACTGTCAAAAACAGAAATTACTGCAATAAATCCGACAACGAGCACGATATTTATTATCTGATTCTCTTTCATCCCCAACAGCAACTGAACAAACCCTAATATGCCGATGGCACAGGCAATGTAGACGGGGACAACAAAGAAAACGAACAGGATCATGACAACTGAAGGCAACACCAGAAACTCCGCTGCCATATTTGAAAGAATCACGAGTGCTGATGCAACCAATAATGCAATCGCATAGGACGGAATCATCACGCCGATCACTTTTCCAAGCCATATGTCCCGCAACGGCAGAGGGGAGCAGAGCAGCGTTTCAATTGTTCCTCCGGTCTTTTCCCCTAAAAATGCCTGCGATGATAAGAAATATCCGCTGAATACCCCCAGCATCAAAACGAGGTACATCATCAGGGAATCAAGTGCTGATACAATCGTTTCCCCGTTGCCTTCGACAATGGACATGATCGCACCAAGGGAGGTTATTCCGCCAAAAACACCCATGAAAAGCACAATGCTCATGATAAGAGAACGGTTTTTTGCAATCAGTCGCATCTCTTTTTTTGCAACCACAAGTATAGGATTCATCTCTTACGCCTCCTCCCGCATAATTTCAATATAAATATCCTCAAGCGAGCGCCGGTCTTTTACTACCTCTTCGATACCTATCCCGGCACTACAGAGTTGGGATATCACTGGCGATACGGATGAACCAGAAAAAGAGAACGAAAAACTGGTCTTCGTCTCACTACAATCAGAGACTCCGGGTATGGTTGAAACAACGGATAATGCCTCATCTATCTGATTCACATCAGAAAGCGTGATTCGAACATTGGTAACACCACGGTTCTCCCGGAGATTTTCAACAGAGTCCAAAGCCTTTATTTTGCCTCCATGAAGGATCGCAACACGACTGCACATCTTCTGTATTTCATCAAGATTATGGGAACACAAAAACACCGTCATCGACTCATCTTTTGAGAGATTAAGAATCAGGTCGCGAACCATCTTCTGTGCTTCAGGGTCAAGAGATGAGGTAGGTTCATCCAAAAACAGAACCTTTGGTCGGTGAAGAATGGCTCGTGCGATACCGAGCTTTCTCTTCATTCCGGTAGAAAACGTCCCGACAAGCGTGTCTTTTCTCGATGATAAATCGGTAAATTCCAGCAACTCAGAAATTCTTTCCTGAATATCCGGGATGTCATAGAGTTCCGCATAGTATACCAGATTCTCATATGCCGTGAGTTTGTCAAAAAGCCCGTTATTCTCCAGTAACACACCGACACGTCCACGGGTTTTGTCACTGGTTTCAAGGGACTCTCTAAAAACAAGAGCACTCCCTGAATCAGGCCGCAACAGTCCCAGAAGGATTCGTATTGT
>JAAYIO010000061.1 GCA_012523385.1 Methanomicrobiales archaeon | reverse complement strand
TCCGGATAAATCCCCGGCTTGCAGAAGAAATGGCCGGGATTATTGATTTATTTATGAAAAAAATCAGGGGATGGTTCGGTAAAGATATATGATTCTTTGAATTGCTGAAAGATTGGTGCAGAGAGCCACGATAATCGCTGAAATCCATATGAATCCGCTGACGCCACCAATAATAAGAACAATCAGCGTCTCCGGACGGCCAAAAAAACCTACGCCTTCGAGGGGGTCAGCGATCTTACCATCCTCACGGGCATCATAGCCGATTTCAGCATACACAACGGTTTTTATAAAAGTGTTCATCAGAGAACCGATGATGGCGATTGCAACTATCGTAAAATCCAAGGTATGTGCGGGAAATCCATTCACCGAAATAATATAGGAGATGATGGCAATACCTGAGATTCCTATCCCCAAAAGCGCAAGTGCATCGATATATTTGTCGGCGATCCAGTCAAAAACGGCCCCAAAATTGCTGGTTTTATTATTAATTCGCGCTACGCTGCCATCTACAAGATCAAGTATAGCCGATAAAAATAGCATCAGGCTTCCGGCTACAAACATCCGGTTTGCATAGAGAACAGCGCATGCAATACCTGACAGGATTGCAAGCGATGTCAGTTGATTGGGCGTAATTCCTGTCTTAGCACAGGCATGCGCAACAGGATCAAGCATTTTTATTGCACGGGGTCTAAGAGCTGTAATATTCATTATCGTATACAAAGATGGGGAGATTAAGGGTATAATTCTTTGTTAACACGTAATTTTCAAATGGACGGTGATGGTAAGGTATTTTTCCTGACAGGATACCTATTGTATAACTACATTAATTGCACATACAGATTAAAAATAGAGGTAATTGGGGTACTATATGAAAAATAAGATAACCCGCCCACATGTTCTCATTATGTCAGAGATGACCGTTGATGGAAAACTCACGCTCTGGAAAGGTGCATCAAGCAAGATTCTCATGCAGTTTATGGATCCGGAAACCGAGGTGCTGCTTCACAAGACCCGGGCTGAATATGATGCAATCATGGTGGGGTCAAATACCATCCGGATTGATAACTCAAATCTTACGGTCAGGCTTGTTGAAGGTAAAAATCCCATTCGGGTTATCCCGAACAGGAATGCCGATATCCCTCTTGATTCAAATGTTCTGGGGCCTGCTGCAAAGACCGTGATCGCAGTGTCTGAGGCGGCACCTCCTGAACGGGTAGAAGCACTTCGGAAGAAAGGTGTCGATGTGCTTGTCGCAGGGAAAAGTGATATTGATTATCCGCTTCTGATGACCCTCCTCTATGAACACTATCAGATCAAAAAACTGATGGTTGAGGGAGGTCCGACACTGAATTATTTTATGCTAAAAAACGGACTCGTAGACGAGATACGACTCATACACCTTCCGTTTATTGTTGGGGGAGCTGACACACCTTCTCTTGTTGGCGGCATGCACATTAATTCGGTGGATGAAATGTTTCACCTGAGCCTGAAAAACCACTATATGTGTGGCAAGAATCTGATTACTGAGTATGATATTCTTTATTGAGTGAGTAAAAATTATGAGTTGGCTTTCAGGGGAAGTAAACCGAATTAACCAAAAAAAAATGCGCCGGGGCTGGCTGAAATACTTTTTTCTGGGAGGAATAACTGCATTTGTTATTTTAGCGATTATGTTTGTTGCAGTGTGGACATACTCAGAAGATTACCGCATCTCGGTCATTCGTGTGGAAGGCAGTATCGTTACGGCAAATGTAAACGGAAACGGATATGCCGGCAGTGAATATATTGGCCGCGAATTGCGTGCATCAGCAGATGACCCGCTTGTTAAGGGAATTGTTCTTAGGGTGAATAGTCCCGGAGGTTCACCTGCTGCGGCACAGGAAATTATCCGTGATATCGAGTATGCTAAATTGAGAAAACCGGTCTTTGCCTCTATGGGGGAAATGGCAACCTCTGCTGCGTATCACATCAGTTCCCACGCGAATGTTATCTACGCAAGTCCTGATACGACAACTGGCAGTATCGGCACCATATGGACGATTTATGATTACAGTAAATCACTCAAAGATGAAGGTGTCTCAGTCGAAGTGCTCAAATCCGGGGATAAAAAAGATATTACGTCCACATTCCGGGGACTCACCGATGACGAACGAGAGTATCTTCAGCGGTTTGTGAACGAGAGTTCTGAGTTGTTTATCAATGATGTTGTCACCCAGCGGGGCGTGGACCGTTCGCTCATTGAGGACGCACGCCCCATCCGCGGAGATTACGCACTCACCATCGGAATGGTTGATAAGATGGGGAATCTCTTCGACGCAATTAATGCCGTATCTGCATATCGCTGAGATTTCCCTACTATTTTTTAGATCATCCGGACGGGGTCTGCCTTCATATATTCCCTGCAGATGGTGGTTGCATACTGCCCCGGCCCCAGTGAGAATGAGAGACGGACCGTATCGTCACATACCTCAGATGTAACGGTGGTGCTGACGCTGATTACGCGAACCGCTCCTTTAAACGACATGCCGGTTAATTCCCATACTTTTTGAAATGATGCATAGGATATGCCGTCTGCTTCCATCAGGTCGGTAATATATTTTTCAGAGAGGCTTTCGGTGGGAACAGTTTTTTCGCCCGGCATCTCAAGACAAATGGTGGCACGACCGCGTTTTATGAGCACCGTTGCCTGTGCCGCGTTTGATTCGGTGATGATGTCAGTTTTTCCTGTTTGAAACAGGATTCGGTCTCCTAATACCGGTTCTGACAGAGTGTATCCCATGCCAATTCTGTGCGAAAGACCCATGTTAAAAAGCCATGACTGGTAGGCTGAAACAAACATGGAAAGAAGTTTTGGCGGAATCGATCTGAGGGCACCTTCAAAATCATCGGGTTTTTCTATAAGATGATGAAGAATGGCGCGTTCATACCTCATCTGAACCGGAAGACGTTCCAGTGCATTTTTTGGGTCATTGTCCGAGAGGTAATCCGTTCGTGCTGTTGCAACATCCTCCGACTCTCCGTCCGATGGGAATCCCACATATGTCCTGACCGCTTCCCGGTAATCTCCCAAGAGAATCTGTTTTCCTACCAGATGGGTGACAGGACGCTGAACACCAAATCGCTGAATGCCGAAATAGTTAGGGACTCCTGTTTTGACACAGGCATCTGTTTGCGCGACTGTGCCTGCAAGGTCGTCTGATACGCATGAGCGCAGGGTGATTTCAAACCGGTTTCCCTGCAGGTCTCCCAGTGATAACTGCTGATCAGATTTGCCAACAGGCGTCAGAGTGACGTCTTTCAGGTGGATATTTTCGATATCGGTTTCAGAGATGTCGTACAGGGATATCAGCTGGGTGGTGACGGCATGTTTGTCCTTCGTTCCTGCCCACGATATCCGGCGGTGACTCACACTGAGTATTTTTGCAATCTCCTTTACCAGACGCTGGAGCTCCCAGTTTTTCTTTTCCAGTTTACAGATCAGATATTTACCGGATGATGGGGCTGATTCGACCGGGTCGTTTATTTCATGCACAATGAAGTCTTCTGCTTGTTCGCGCAAAACGCCCTGAATGCCTTCATTCTCACAGACATAATAGTGCATCCCGAGTATCTGTTCTACAGGATAGGGTGATTGTTTCATAAGAGCTGCAGTTCTCCGGTTATTTTGTCCAACTCCACAGAGAGCGCCGGACCCAGTCCAAGAGCGGTTACCGTGCCGGGTTCGACCTCGGTTCGGCCTGCATCCGTGATAAGTGAAGTTGCTATACCTGCCATCTCGGCATGGGTCTTGATCTCGTAGAGGTCACGAAGAGTGGGGGCTTTCAGTATCACCTTCTTCATCCCTTCATGAAACCATTTTTTTTGCGTGATTTTATCAGACGTTTCATACGCTCCAACCGCCGCATGAGCGAGTTGTGCACACTTTTTGCCACAGCTCATCTTGACATCACTGCGAATAATCAGGCATTGTTTCCACTTAAAATCGGCTTCATCTTTCATCGATACTCTAGTAGTGAACTTTAACGGGTATTATACCTCTTCACCGATTGAATACCAGAATTGTGATTGTATTTTCCTAGTTATTATCCATGAATGATACCTATTGAATGGTAATGTACGATGTGATTGTTGTTGGTGCAGGGCCTGCGGGGTCTGCAGCGGCACGATACTGTGCGATGGCGGGGCTCCGGACACTTATGGTAGAAGAGCATGCAACGATTGGATATCCGGTTCAGTGTGCGGGTCTTCTGAGCGAGAATGCGTTTGCAGAGTGTGACGTATCATCAAAATCAGTTATTCAGACGGTGCGGGGTGCCACGCTTCACTCTTCCAAAGGGTGTGAACTGAATTTTGATGCGGGCTAAACAAAGGCTCTTGTGGTGGACAGAGCGGTCCTTGACCGAGAGATGGCAGAGAATGCGGTATCCGCCGGTGCCGATATCATGGTCAAAACATATGCATCTGATATCCGGGACAATGTGCTCTTAACGAAGGGAGTCGATGGTCACCGCGAGATTCCGTTTCGCCTTCTCATTGCAGCAGACGGGCCACGCAGCCACATCAGAACCATTCGGGGCATGAAACCACCTATGCGGTTTTATTCCGGTATTCAGGCTGACATTCCCTATGAAACAGACACCTCCTTTGTGCATCTCTATCCAGATGCCTCCCCGGATTTTTTTGGGTGGGTAATCCCTGCCGGAGAAGGCAGGGCGAGGGTGGGTCTTTCCGGAGGAGCAGATGTGCCAAGTCGTTTTTCCTCATTTGTCAGTCAATTTGGCGATTCATGCCTGCATCAGGTGACGGGCACCATCCCGATGGGTGTGATGCCCCGAACGTATGGTGTACGCACGTTGTTTGTGGGTGATGCAGCCGGATTTGCAAAACCCACGTCGGGTGGAGGCGTGTATACCGGTGTTCGTTCGTCCCGGTATGCAGCAGATGTGGCGTCTGTCTGCTGTGAAAAGGACCGGTTTGATGATTCAGCCCTTGCCCCATACGAATCCGCGTGGAAAAATGACTTTGGGAAAGAACTGGATTTTGGCTACCGGTTCCTTGAAATGCGGCCAAAGGTATCCGCGAATGATATCGATGATGTCTGCCGGGCGCTGAACACCCCCGAGATGAAGCGGGTGATTGTTGAATATGGGGATATGGACCGGCCAAAAGAGCTGATGCTGCGGTTGCTGAAAAATCCCACCATCTTCCGGTTGGCAGGGAACGTTGCAAAGTCAGAGCTCAGAAGCCTTCTTTTTGGTGGTTGGAGATAGAAACTCATTTTTTTGTGGTCTTTATTTAAGATAGTTCACGCCAGCATTTTTTTCATGTTGTATGATGAGGTTATGCTATGGAAAGTGAATTTGGCCGAGGATTTATCACGAATATCATGTTGATCAGCAAGCATTTTGCCCTGCCGCCGGAACAGGCCTGGGCCGGTGTCAGTGATCATATGACCGAGTTTCAGGTTCCTGAACAGTTTTTGGGGACGGATGTCGAAGAACTGGTGACAATGCTCCGGAAAAATATTATGTGGCATCAGGGTGGGCGCATGGATAAAGAGGATGCCCAATCGGTAATTCGCATTCTCAAAAGACTGGTGGTTGCAATTGACCTTCACCTTGGCATCGCAGATCCCCATGTCGGTAAGTATGACTGAACGGGAAATGCGAGATTAAGCAATCATTAATGTCGTCAAAAGCCAATATTATTATGACTAATTTAATTGACATTTTTGATTCTGTCATAGCTTGAGGTTTTAATGGTGGTTATGAAAAAAATGAATGATGTATCCCGAATTAACAGCATTATTCAGGAGTTTTCCTGATGGCTGAAAAAGACGGATACACGGGCAGCAACATCACCGTTCTTGAAGGGCTTGAGGCCGTCAGGAAACGTCCTGCGATGTATATCGGCAGTACGAATGAACGGGGACTGCACCATATTGTCTACGAGGTCGTCGACAATGCAATTGATGAAGCACTGGGTGGATTTTGTGATACTATCTCTGTCACCCTGACCGAAGACGGTGCTTGCATTGTTGAGGACAATGGACGGGGTATCCCTGTTGACATGATGCCCAGATACAAGAAGAGTGCAATTGAGGTCGTGTTAACGGTTCTCCACGCAGGAGGGAAATTTGATAAGTCAACATATCAGGTCTCTGGTGGTCTTCACGGAGTTGGTGTGTCGGTTGTCAATGCGCTTTCATCTGAACTTTCTGCAACCGTATTCCGGGATGGCAAAATCTATTCCATTGCCTTCCAGAAAGGTCTTCTCACGATGCCGCTTACGGAATGCGATCAGAATAAAGGAGAGCATAAACGGGGCACAATCATCTGTTTCAAACCAGACCCTGCAATCTTTGAGACGCTTGACTTTGATTATGACAGACTGAGTTATCGGATGCGTGAGCTTGCATATCTGAATAAGGGCATATCGATAACCATTCATGACGAACGAACCGGGGACACAGATACGTTCCATTACGAGGGCGGCATCAGTGAATTTGTGACCTACATTATTGGTGAAAAGGAAGTAATTCACCATGATGTTATCTATCTGGAATCCCGTGATGAGGCAAACAAGGTGGAGGTTGAGGTAGCGCTACAGTATACCTCTGCCTATAACGAAACAATGCTGACCTTTGTCAACAGCGTCAACACCATTGAAGGAGGTACCCATCTTGAAGGATTCAGAAGTGCCCTTACCCGTTCGATAAACACCGTTGCACGGAATAATAATTTGTTAAAGGACATCTCGGTTCCTCTGCGGGGCGAGGATGTCCGCGAAGGTCTGAATGCCATTATTGCTATTAAGGTAGCTGAACCACAGTTTGAAGGACAGACAAAAACCAAACTGGGGAATTCAAACATTCGGGGTATTGTGGATTCGCTGGTGTATCAGTCTCTTTCAACCTATTTCGAAGAGAACCCCAAGGTTATTCAGGTTATCATCGAAAAAGCCAAGACCGCGGCAAGGGCCCGTGAAGCAGCAAAGAAAGCTCGTGAACTTGCCCGCAGAAAGAGCACCCTTGAAAGTTCCGGTCTTCCGGGGAAACTTGCTGACTGTTCCGAGCGGGACCCGTCGAAGAGTGAAATTTATATTGTGGAAGGAGATTCTGCAGGCGGTTCTGCTAAACAGGGAAGAGACCGTAAGTTCCAGGCAATTCTTCCGTTAAAAGGAAAAATCCTGAATGTCGAGAAGGCAAATCCGGTTAAAATTCTGAAGAATATCGAAATTCAGACATTAATCTCTGCTATCGGAACCGGCATTGCAGAAACATTCGATGTTCAGCGTTGCCGGTATCACCATATCATTCTCATGACTGATGCGGATGTTGATGGCGCCCACATCTGTACGCTTCTCTTAACGTTCTTCTATCGCTACATGCCACAACTGATTGAAGAAGGTTATATCTATATCGCTCAACCGCCTCTCTACCGCGTTGCACGGGGTAAAACCGAGTATTATGCATACACTGAAGACGAGATGCGGGAGTATGCAGCGGAGCTGGGAGATAAAGGCACGCACATCCAGCGTTACAAGGGTCTGGGTGAAATGAACGCCCAGCAGCTCTGGGACACCACCATGGCACCTGCATCACGGGTGCTTAAGAAGGTGCATATTGAAGATGCGAGTTATGCAAATGATATCTTTGAAAAGCTCATGGGCAGTGATGTCGGTGCCCGTCGTGATTTCATCCGCCGCCATGCAAAGGAGGTGACGAACCTTGACATCTGAAGAACCTAAAGAATCTGGAGAGAGAAGTCGCATTATCTCGGTCAATATTGAGCAGGAGATGAAATCCTCCTATATTGATTATGCGATGAGTGTCATCATCGGGCGCGCTATTCCTGACGTTCGTGACGGTCTCAAGCCCGTTCATCGTCGTACGCTCTTTGCGATGGGCGAGATGGGGAACTTCCACGATAAGCCATTTAAAAAATGTGCACGTGTGGTGGGAGACGTCATGGGTAAGTATCACCCTCATGGTGATTCCTCAATCTATGACACGCTCGTTAAGATGGCTCAGCCGTTTGCCTACCGCCACATGCTTGTGGAAGGACAGGGTAACTTTGGGTCTATTGATGGCGATTCCGCAGCAGCAATGCGGTACACTGAGGCACGCCTTGACCCGGTTGCAGAAGAACTGTTAGAGGACATCAATAAAGAGACGGTGGACTTCGTCCCGAATTTTGATGAATCCCTCAAAGAGCCGTCGGTTCTTCCGGGGAAATTCCCCAACCTCTTAGTGAACGGAACGACCGGGATTGCGGTTGGTATGGCAACCAACATGGCCCCCCACAATCTGAGGGAGGTCTCACGCGCAATAGCCGCGGTGATTGATAATCCTGATATTACCGTTGACGATCTGATGACCATTATGCCGGGTCCGGATTTCCCGACCGGCGGTGTTAT
>JAAYIO010000060.1 GCA_012523385.1 Methanomicrobiales archaeon | reverse complement strand
TTGACAAGGACGAAGCAAAGGGGCTTGTTGCTATCCAGGGCACCAACATGTTTTTTGACATGACAAAAGGTATCCAGTATCTCAACGAGACTATGGAGCTTGTCCTTGACGCATGGCGTGAAGCACTGGCAGGTGGCCCTCTTGCGAACGAACAGGTCCAGAATGTCAAGATCCACCTTGTCGATGTTAAGCTCCACGAGGATGCCATCCACCGTGGCCCGGCACAGGTCATTCCTGCTGTCCGTGGTGCAGTGAAAGGCGGTCTTTTGATGGCCGGCATCTCGCTCCTTGAACCCATGCAGATTCTCCA
This sequence comes from Methanomicrobiales archaeon, assembly GCA_012523385.1. Classification (GTDB taxonomy): domain Archaea; phylum Halobacteriota; class Methanomicrobia; order Methanomicrobiales; family Methanomicrobiaceae; genus Methanogenium. Next base: position 2,299 of record JAAYIO010000060.1, on the reverse strand, counting down.
GATTACGGTTCCTCAGGATCACATGGGTGCAGCAACTTCCCAGATCCAGGGACGTCGTGGTCAGGTATTTGACATGACCTCCCTTGGTGACACCGTTACCGTTGTCGGAAAGGCACCGGTCGGTGAACTCTTTGGGTTCGCGGGGGATGTCCGGTCAGCAACGGAAGGGCGTGCTATGTGGTCTACAGAATTCGCCGGATTCGAGACTGTGCCAGCAGGCTTGCTGAAGGATGTCGTGAAAGAGATCCGGAAGCGCAAAGGTCTTAAGGAACAGATCCCTGAACCTGCGGACTACCTCGCATAATCCTTTTTTTTTTTAAAAAACCCATCTCTGAATCAATGGTTCGGTTTTGGTTGGCTATCGTTATCAGATTGGTTTTAGTATCTTTCGTTCAGAATGTATATACAATAAGGAGTATCCATGGACTACCATTTTGCACGCAGGCTTGACGCCGCTCCGGAATCATTCCTTGGACGGCTCTTTGCTCTATCACGAGACCCGGAGATCATCTCTTTTGCAGGCGGACTGCCGATGACCTCTCTCATCGATGTGGCAGGTATCCGCGATGCCGCAGCAGCTGTATTTGCTGACGAAGGTGAGACCGCCCTTCAGTATACAACGACCGATGGATATCTCCCTCTGCGCGAATATATCGCAGCACGTTATCGGTCCCGTCTGGGGCTATCAGCCACAGCAGATGAGATACGTATCACAAACGGCTCGCAGCAGTGTCTTGATCTCACCGCAAAGATACTTGTGGATCCCTGCACGGTGGTTGGAATGGAGCGACCGGGGTATCTCGGTGCGATTGAGGCTTTTAGCTACTACCAGCCCCGCATTAAAACCGTCCCTATGACAGAGGAGGGGCCTGAAATAAACGCATTCAGCACCCTGTGCCGCGAAGAAGAACCCGCCTTCTTCTATGGTATTCCGAATTTTCAGAATCCATCCGGAACCTCATACAGCGATGCTATTCGAAGGGAATGTGCAAAGTGCTGTCGGGAAACTGAGACCATCTTCTATGAAGATGATGCATTCGGCGAACTTGCCTTTGACGGCAGGCCCCGCATGCCGGTCAAGGCTTTTGCACCGGAATGCGGGGTGATGAGCGGGTCATTTTCAAAGACTGTATCGCCGGGTATGCGTATTGGCTGGATCTATGCTCCGGGCCCGATCATTGAAAAGTTCGATGCCGTCCGGCAGGCAGCAGATCTTCACCCAAATGTCCTCTCCCAGACAATAATGCACCGCTACCTCACCACCCATGACTATGAAGGTCATCTCAGTCGGGTACGGCGGGTCTATGAAACAAATTGCCGCCAGATGTGCGACCTTTTGGATGATCTGTTGCCGGATGTCTTCCATACCACGCCGGAAGGAGGCATGTTCATGCTTGCCACCATGCCTGACGGGAAAGACTCAATGGCCCTCTTTGATGCATGCCTGAAGGAGTCTGTGGCAGTTCTCCCGGGTGTGCCCTTTTATGCAGAAGGCGGTGGGCATGATACCTTCCGCCTGAACTTCTCTACGGCAAATGAGGAAATGATCACAGAGGGTATGAACAGACTTGCACAGGCATACCGGCACTGTGGTTGCAGATAAGATCTCTTTTTTTTGTCGAGTCCTATATTGTGAAGAACGCTGTCATAGAGTTATCATATAGCATGTCCAACATCTGTATGGCAACCATGGGGACAAATTATACGATTCAGGAATTAATGCGATTGATCATCTCTGCAGCAGGTTCTATCGCCGATGCAGTGTCCGACAGAGAAGAGGGGCAATTTATGCAGGCTCTTATTACCTCTCCCCGGATATATGTGGCCGGTGCAGGGCGCTCAGGGCTCATCGCCAAGGCATTTGCGATGCGGTTGATGCATCTTGGGATGGAAAGTTATGTCGTTGGCGAAACGATCACCCCTGCAATGCAGAAGGGTGACCTGCTCGTAGCTTTCTCGGGGTCTGGTGAAACCCGTTCTATCACCGAAATTTGTAGAACCGCCAAGGCAGTCGGCGGCAGACTCGCGTTGATCACATCACGAAATGATTCTACCATGGCAAAAACGGCCGATATGATGGTGGTATTAAACAGCCGCCCGTATGACGATGACGGGCTCTCTTCTGACTTTGCCATCCGGCAGATAACTGGTGAACACCGTTCCGGTGCGGCCTACAATCCAAAGGCACCCACAGGTTCACTTTTTGAGACCTCAGCCATGATCTTCTCTGATGCAGTCATCCTTGAACTCATGAATCTGCGTCATACTGCAATGGAAGAAATCGTGGACAATTATTCAA
>JAAYIO010000059.1 GCA_012523385.1 Methanomicrobiales archaeon | reverse complement strand
CTCAAGCAGTGTTCCGATAGGTGTTATTAATTGGTTCACAATTATTTTGGTCCTCTACTGAATCGGTAAAGGAAGAATTTTGGTATTATTGATTGTGTTTGCAGAGGGCCCTATCTGCCGCTTTTCCCTGTCAAAAAACAGGGGTCCCAGTTCGACTCTACGAAGAGACCTAACACTATGTTTCAGACTTCAAGGTTTGCCCCGAAAATAATGATACGCGAGGCATATGGTCTTTGCATCAATGATGCGGCCGTCCTGAATCATCTCCTCCATCTCAGACAGAGACAGTTTCACTACCTCAATCTGTTCATCTTCATCCATTGCATAGGCATCAGATGGAGATAGGTCGTGGGCCTCAAAGAGGTAGATAATTTCATCAGTGTACCCCGGAGCAGGGTAGATCTTTCCCCGGGAAATCAGGGTGTCTGCCGCCATGCCTATCTCTTCGATGAGTTCCCGGTATGCAGTCTCTTGCGGTGTTTCACCCGGGTCCATCGTGCCTGCGGGAACCTCATAGATCCACTCGCCCACAGCAAAACGGTATTGCCGTTCGAGATAACAAAAGTCTCCTTCAATAGGGAGCATCGCAACCGCATGTCCCGGGTGGACGACTTGGCGTTCCTTTATTGCACCGGACGGCAGGGTCAGGGTTACCGTATCAAGGGTAATCTTCTTTTTTTCCGCGGTTTGAGGTACGGTCATTTACGCACCTCATAGGGTATTGGGTCTTTTTGTCCTGCCTTCCGGAAGGCCTCCAAACGGTAATGGCAGGAATCACAGGTTCCGCAGGCAGGTGCACCGGAGCGGTAGCATGACCATGTGTCCTCATAGGGAACTCCGAGGGCAAACCCCTGCTTCAGGATTTCGGTCTTTGACATATTCACAAACGGTGCCATCAGTTTGATGTGAGTCTCTTCAGCAGTTCCGGTATCAATCACTCGCTGAAATGCCTCTATGAACCGAGGGCTACAATCGGGATAGCCGACATAATCCGATGCCTGCACCCCGATAAAGACTGCTTCTGCCCCCCGGGCCTCTGCAAGAGAGGTTGCGATTGCAATGAGATTCGCATTCCGAAACGGCACATAGGTATTAGGGACACCTGCCCCGGCTTCCCCATGGTCCCGTATCTCCAGTCCATCATCGGTGAGGCTGGAACCTCCTATTTGGCGGAGATAGTCCAGATTCACGGTGAGAAATTCATCAGCATTCAGAGATGCAGCAATCTTTTTGGCACACGCAAATTCCGCATCCTCAGTCGGTTGTCCGTAGCGAAGGTGCAGGGCGATGATCTGGTATCCCCTATCCCGTGCTACATAGGCAAGGGTAGATGAGTCCATTCCACCGGAAAGGAGGCAGACTGCTTTCACGTCACTTCACCCCGATGGATTTGTGGAGCTGGAGCTGGAAGCGTGCCTCAATGCCCTCTTCCAAAATAAAATCTGCAATTTCCCGATAATTTCCCCCCCATACCGGGGAGATAAAAATGGTAGCTGCAATATCATGGGACTCGATTACTTTCTGTGCATACAAACAGTCAGCGCGATCCATTACCACAAATTTCACGGAATCTTCCGGTCGAAGGTCGGCAAGCAGGGCCGGGTCTGACTCTTCACCAGACGATGGGCATTTGATGTCCATGCTTATTGTGGCATATTCCTGTACTCCTGTAAAGCAGAGTGTACCATTCGTCTCAATCTCCATGCGATAGCCTGCATCCCGGAGAGCTACGAGAAGTTCTTTCAGTTCACCGTCCTGAAGCAGTGGTTCCCCGCCGGTGACGATGACGTAGCGTGGCATACCTGCAGACACAGCCGATACGATTTCGTCGATGTCCATCTCTGTACCTGCACTATGCGACTCGGGGGTATCACACCACGCGCACCTGAGATTGCAGCCGGCACAGCGGACAAAGGTGGCCGGAAGGCCTTGTCTAAGCCCTTCCCCGGATAGGGAAGAAAATATCTCAATAATGTTCATATTACTTCAAAGGTGAGTTGGGCATAGCAGGATGTAGATTCCCAGACCCGGATCTTTGTGACTGAGGCGGGAATACCTTCTGCAGTGCAGGATTTATCCAATAACCCTGCGATAATACGTGCAAGGTTCTCGGACGTCGGGTCGCCCTCGGTGGTGATGACCTCCTGGAAAGGAGAGAGAGCCTCAACCATCGGGTCTTTGCGGTTGAGGATGACCTGGTGATCAAACTGGTTCACCACCTGTTTAATACAGTTATAATCAACGAGGATCTGAGTTTCGGGGCCGACGTCCCCGGAAATCCATACCTCAACCCGCCACTGATGCCCGTGCAGGCGAAAGCACTTGCCGGTGTAATTGAGAAGGCGGTGGCTGGCCTCAAAATAGGCTTCCTTGTATATTGTCATGGTCATAGCTATGAAAAATCATGGGTGAGGATACTATATGATGTCTGTCGTAGCAACCCCCGTATCCAGGGTATTATGTCTGACACCGCCCTGCGCACAGGGCGACAGGCGCGCGCAGATGAGACGCACTGACACCATGTCACACGACACCTTTTATTAGTCAACCAGTGTAAATATATAGGCAGAAATCTGGTATATCAGGTGACAGCGGCGGAGATGGATGGGAGATCGTCCGAATTAACTTCTGAATTAAATAATCGGGGTAATTCGGGCAGGGATTGATTCTACTTATCTCAGTCACAATAGGATATCAATTTCGAAACCAGGCGTTAGCTATCAGGTGGGTCTGATGGCGCGCTAAAAAATGAGGTAATTAAATGGGAAATGGCAAATTTGCAGCGCGTAAATGTAAGCGCGTAGCTAATGACAACAGGTGGCGGGATACCAACTATGCTCGCCGCCAGCTGGGTCTCGACATAAAGTCCGACCCACTCGAAGGTGCACCCCAGGGCAGGGGCATTGTTCTTGAAAAGGTCGGAGTGGAAGCAAAACAGCCGAACTCAGCTATCCGGAAATGTGTCCGTGTTCAGCTGATCAAAAACGGCCGGCAGGTCACTGCATTTGCCGTTGGCGACGGTGCTATCAACTTCATTGATGAACACGATGAAGTTACCATTGAGGGCATCGGCGGTCGTCTCGGTCGTTCTAAGGGAGATATCCCAGGTGTCAGGTTTCAGGTCATTGGCGTAAACAATGTCTGTCTCCGTGAAATGGTCCTTGGCAAGAAGGAGAAGCCGCGCAGGTGATCATGATGACCGAAAAAGATATTCAGACAGGTGTCGTTGTCGACGAAACAGTTACAGAAGCACCGGTTGAGGCAAAAACTGTTGTTCCGGGGCATCTGCTGTTCAACAAGTGGGATCTCTCAGATCTCGAGATTAAAGACCCGGGTCTGATCCGCTATATCAATACCCAGTCCATGATTGTTCCACACTCCTGTGGAAAGCTTGCAGGCACCCAGTTTGCAAAGAGCAACATGCTCATTGTCGAACGCCTGATTAACAAGCTCATGCTGACTTAGAAGAATACCGGTAAAAAAGAGCTTACCACCCGCATTGTAAAAGATGCATTTGATATCATCCACCAGAAGACCAAGAAGAACCCGGTGGGAGTTCTCATCGATGCCATTTCAAATGCCGGACCCCGTGAGGAGACCGTCCGTTTGAAGTACGGTGGCATCAATGTGCCAAAGTCAGTTGATACCGCTCCCCAGCGTCGTGTTGACACAGCATTGATGTTTATTGCACGTGGTGTCCACCAGGCATCCCACAAGAAAAAGAAATCGGCAGCAAACGTCCTTGCAGACGAACTCATTGCAGCAGCAAACGGTGATGTCCGGTGCTACTCTGTTGGAAAGAGAGAAGAACGCGAACGTGTGGCTAAGTCTGCACGATAAAACCCAATACTCTTTTAGAGAATCACTATGACACGAAGGCGAAAAATGGTCGAGCGGGTCACAACCCTGATGAGTCAACCGGAGCAGATCCGCAACATCGGTATTGTCGCACACATTGACCACGGTAAAACGACCCTCTCCGACAATCTTCTTGCCGGAGCAGGAATGATCAGCGAAGAAATTGCCGGAAAGGCATGCTGGATGGACTCAGACGAGCAGGAACAGGCACGTGGTATCACCATCGACGCCTCAAACGTCTCAATGGTTCACGAATATAAGGGGAAAGAGTATCTCATCAACATGATTGATACCCCTGGTCACGTGGACTTCGGCGGTGACGTTACCCGTGCAATGCGTGCGGTTGACGGTGCTGTCGTGCTTGTGGACGCAGTTGAGGGCACAATGCCCCAGACAGAGACTGTTCTGCGTCAGGCCCTGAAGGAAGGAGTCCGACCGGTTCTTTTCATCAACAAAGTAGATCGCCTGATCAATGAACTTCAGGTCGACGAAATGGAGATGCAGATTCGCCTTGGAAAAGTGATTGATAAGGTGAACAGGCTCATCAAAGGCATGAACGAAGATGCCTACAAAAACGGCTGGAAACTCGATGCAGCAGATGGAACTGTTGCATTCGGTTCAGCTCTCTACAACTGGGCCATCTCAATTCCGTTCATGAAAACGAGCGGTGTCTCATTCAAAGACGTGTATGACAACTGTAAAGCAGGAAACATGAAGGCTCTCGCCAAGTCAAGCCCTCTCTGTCAGGTTGTTCTCGATATGGTGGTTAACCATCTTCCGAATCCCGCCATTGCCCAGAAGCGCCGTGTGCCTATCATCTGGCAGCACGGAGACCCGAGTACCGCAGAAGGCCAGGCAATGCTTAACTGTGATCCTGAAGGTCCGGTATGCCTGATGGTAACCGATATCTCCTTTGATCAGCATGCAGGAGAAGTCGCTACCGGGCGTCTCTTCTCAGGCACCCTCCGGCGTGGCAATGAGCTGTATGTGATGGGTTCTGCAAAGCGCATCAACCGCCTCACCCAGGTGGGCGTTTTCATGGGTGCAGAGCGTATTGAGATCGAGTCACTGAATGCAGGAAATATCGCCGCTGTCACCGGCCTCAAAGACGCATCTGTTGGTTCGACTGTCTCAAGTCTGATGGATATGCAGACCTTTGAGCCCCTCTCGCACTACTCAGAGCCTGTCATGACCGTTGCTGTTGAAGCAAAGAATATGAAGGATCTCCCAAAGCTTGTTACCGTGCTCCGTCAGGTCGGAAAGGAAGACCCGACCGTTATCGTGAACATTAACGAGGAAACAGGAGAACATCTGATCTCTGGTATGGGAGAGTTGCATCTTGAGATCATCACCCACCGTATCCACCATGATAAGGGTGTTGAGATCGTGACTACTCCGCCGATTGTGGTCTACCGTGAGACAGTTACCGGTACAGCAGGCCCCGTCGAGGGGAAGTCACCAAACCGCCACAACCGGTTCTATCTCAAGTTCGAGCCTGTTCCTGACAATGTCGTCCAGATGATCAAAGAAGGAAAGATCTCTATGGATCTCCCTGCAATTGAGCGCCGTGACGCAATGCTTGAGGCAGGATTTGACAAGGACGAAGCAAAGGGGCTTGTTGCTATCCAGGGCACCAACATGTTTTTTGACATGACAAAAGGTATCCAGTATCTCAACGAGACTATGGAGCTTGTCCTTGACGCATGGCGTGAAGCACT
>JAAYIO010000058.1 GCA_012523385.1 Methanomicrobiales archaeon | reverse complement strand
GTATGAAAAAGAACCTGCTGATGTGGGAAGAGTCACTCTTTCAGGACATGGAGGTCTTTGAGTTTGACTTTGTCCCCGGGCAGTTCGATTTTCGTGATACGCAGGAGCAGGAGCTTGCCTTCCAGATTCAGCCTGCTCTTCGCGGCGGGCGACCCCTGAATGCCATCTGCCGCGGTCTGCCGGGCACGGGAAAGACTACCAGTATCCGGAAACTCTTCACCGAGATTGAGGGGCACACCCAAAAGATTGTGCCGGTGCATGTCAACTGCCAGAATGATAATACCAAATTTGCGATATTTTCCCAGATATTCCGGCGTCTCTCCGGCCACCTTCCTCCGGGTTCGGGGACGTCGTTTAAACAGGTCTTTGATGGGGTCTGCCAACGGCTGGTAAAGGACGATCTGGTTCTTCTGGTCTGTCTTGATGATGCAAACTACCTGATGTATGACAACGAGATCAACAAGGTGCTCTATACCCTTCTGCGGGCCCATGAGTCCTACCCCGGCACAAAAATCGGGGTGATAACGGTGGTCTCCGACATGTCTGTCGATTTGATAAAATCGGTGGATGCACGGGTCGCATCGGTGTTTCAGCCGACTGACATCTATTTTCCGCCCTATGACGAGGATGAGATCAAAGAGATTCTCTATCAACGGGTAAAGCAGGGATTCTATCCGGGGGTCATTAGTGACGAGATGCTGACGCTCATTGCCGAACAGACGATGAAAGGCGGGGATCTCCGGGTGGGTATCGATCTTTTGAAGCGGGCGGGGCTTAATGCAGAGAAGGATGCCCGCCGGAGTGTGGAGCGTGATGATGTCTGCCGCGCTTATGAAGTTTCAAAATATCTGCATCTTACAGCGACCATCAAGGTTATCCGCCCGGAGGAACGTGCCCTTCTGCGTTTGATAGCTGAGCGTTCACGTGAAGAAAAGGAGATGGTAATAGGAGCGGTGCACGAAGCGCTGCAAGACACCCCCAATAAGCTGGGCTATACTTGTTTCTATGAGATTATCACAAAATTTGATTCCATGCGCCTTATCAATCTGCACTATCGCGAGGGGCGTGGCAGGACCCGTATTGTCACGCTCAGGTATGATCCGGACCGGGTTATTGAAGTGATTGATAGCTACGGACTCTGACAATAGACAATACTTATCTATTTTGTTCAAACAATTAATTCATCAGGAGTTTAGTCTCATGATCAGCATTAATGAACTTGCATTTGAGCTCTTTGAAGAGCTTGCAGAATATCCGGAAGATTTCAATGCGGAATTTTCCCAGTTAGGCAACGGAGCACGCATCGTTGATTGTGGTGTTCAGGCAAAAGGCGGCTATGCAGCAGGAAAGCGCTTTACTGAGATATGCATGGGTGGGCTTTCTGAGGTCTCAATTCGGATGGGTCAGATAAAGAACGTCCCGATGCCCTTTATTGAGGTCAACACTGACTTTCCGGCACTGGCATGCCTTGGTGCGCAGGAAGCAGGCTGGAGAATCACTCACGAGAAATACTTCGCAATGGGCAGCGGCCCGGCCCGTGCTCTCTCCCTCAACCCGAAAAGTTGTTACGATCTCATTGAATACGAAGATGATTTTGACTATGCCGTGATCTGCCTTGAGTCTGATACCCTCCCCAATGGAGCAGTTATGCAGAAGATTGCAGACGGATGCCATGTCGATGTCGCAAATGTCTGTGCCGTCGTTGCACCGACCGCATCGGTGGTTGGTTCCGTTCAGGTTGCCGGACGCTGTGTAGAGACCGCTATCTACCGCCTTGAACAGCTCCATTACGATCCAAAGAAGATCATCTGTGCATGCGGTTCAGCCCCGATCGCTCCGGTGAAAGCAAACTCCACAAAGGCAATGGGATGCACCAATGACGCCACCATCTACTACGGGCAGATTAACCTGACCATCGATGGTGCAGACATTGCAGACTATGTTGATAAGATTCCGTCTAGCACCTCTCCTTCCTATGGCAAGCCGTTCTACGACACATTCAAGGAAGCAAACTTTGACTTCTTTAAGATTGATCAGGGTCTCTTTGCACCAGCTGAAGTCACCATCAATGAGATTTCAGAAGGCAAGGTCTACCACTGTGGCGCGGTAAATCCTGATGTGACCCTCCAGTCCTTTGGGTACCTTTAAAAATATCTTTTTTTTATAGTTCTGGTATCTGTTTGTTAATTTAGGTGGTTATGGTTGTCAGGAAGCAGACACAGGTCTGCCATTCCCCGTTTCACGCAAATAGCACGAGGTATCCAAACCAGATGAACGCACCACAATGCAGAATGAGAAAGAATGGAACCAGTTTAAACTTCAGTTTCTGCGTTTTGTGCCGGAACTTCTGCATGCCAGCGTAGGCTCCGAACGGCCCGAAGAATGCCGCGATGATGAGTGTCTTTTCCGATGTGCGCCATGCGCCGTTTTCTGCCTTGTGCTTGTCCTGTCCGTAGACAAGAAATGCGATGATGTTTATTGCGATGTAGCATGTCGCAGCGATGATGAGGTTATTCATGAGGGATTGTTCCTTGTGTTTTTCGTCAGAAGAGATGATGAGAATGGCCTGATGGGGGAAAATTCTCCTCTATTTCCCTTTTGATAGTTGTAGGGCGGCGCATCGTATAAAGATTGTAGAAAGAGGGTTCTCCTTGGCATGAGGGCTCTGCGAGAGAACGCAATAAGAAAATGTCCGACATCTGAAAGGCATATCTCCGTTGAAGAATCCGCAAGGCTTAACATCTTTGAAAAAAATGAAGATAAGGCACAACGTGCTCACTGGGCTTGTGGTCTAGCTGGTTATAATGCCGCCTTTACATGGCGGAGATCCCCGGTTCGAATCCGGGCAAGCCCATTCTGTTTTTGGCGTATCTGAATCCCTTTTGAATAATCTGAGATGTGTCATCATAATTGTGTGACTCTGATATACCCAATAAGTATTTCGGTATTTGAAGAGGTCTGCGGAATCATTTGTGGAATGATACCGATTGTACTGAAGATGCAAATCCATTGGTAAAATACTACCTGTCAGGCAATTGTTTTAAAAATTAATTTTCCCGCCTCACCGGCACATAAATCTCCGTCAAAATATCTTCTGCTTCCACTTCACGCGGGTCGTTATGATACACCTCACGAATCGACCCGGTGACCTCCTTGCCGTGTTCTGTCATCCACGCGAAGATCTCATTATGGGTAGTTTTGAGTGTATCATACGGCCCTTTGTGGATCGCCCTGAGCATCGCCCCGCCCGGGAGTGTATAGCAGGTCATTCCTTTCGGCCCATTTCCGTTCATGACGACCGGTGTCGCAATCGGGATTGCGACTTCAATATCGGCTTTCCCCTCCTCTGCCGCTATCATCGCCTCTTCTGGAGAGGTTTCGTGGCAGAGAAAGATCGGCATGCCCGCAATCTCAATCTTCTTGTCTTGTGCGTAGAGAAAGAGCTTCATGATCATCGCCGGAATCTGTTCCCGATAGAATCCCCGGTTGCGCAATCCAATGACTGTCTGTGGTGCAATTTCTGTGATGGTAATCTCTGTCATAGTTCTTCGTGCAAAGAAGTGTAAAATTAATCTTTTTAAGCATTAGCCCTGCGGGATGAAAGTGAAATGCGACTGAAAAATACTGGTAACAGGACGTATTGTCATGCCTACCACTCCGTCAATTCCATCTTTATCTGGAAATAAGTAATCAAAAAAAGAGTGTGAAGGGAGTTTACGCCTGGGCAAAGGTAACCGTGAATGACTTCTCATCCGCAACATTTTCTTCCCATGGACGGGCGTATCCCGCCTCAAAGGTGCCGGACGGTTCCCCTGTGAAAGTCACGATCCATTTGTGAATCCCGCCTGCACCAACAAGGGGTGCTTCTGAATAGGGGGGAACAAACGAGTCTGCGGCAATCTCTGCATTGCCAGAGACTTTCGCTGTCCACTGGTATCCGGTCGTTGGGTTCTCATCCAGTGTTACAATGGCGACACCGTTCTTTGGCCCAGTGATGGTGGTGCCGTCATTCGCACTGTTCACGTTTACTACAGATGCTCCCTCTGGTGTTACGTAGAAGGTGATGCTGTAGGTCATGTCATTCGCCTGTGCTTCTTCCCACGAGCGAACGTATTTGGCGGTGAATGTCACCATACCGGTCACCTCTGGCTTCAGTGTCCAGACATGAACGCCGCCTGCACCGGGGATCGGTGCTTTGGGTGGTTCGAAGGTATCGTCGGTGATAGCGAGTCCCTCAGTGCCGGTCACATTCCATGAGTAACCGGTTGTGGGGTTCTCAAGGAGTTTTATGGTGATCGGTGTGCGCATGTCAACAGGGATGAGATCCCCGTTGTTCTCCTCGGAAATCGAGACGAATTTGTTTGGCACTTCCCCTTTCGTTTCAGTTGTAATGCACCCTGCCGCACAGATAATACCAGCAAGAGTGATTAACATCAATATTCCGTATACTGCTTTCATAATCGTTCAGTGGAATATTGGCGAGATGATTGATAAATGAAGCGATAATTACGATCCTCTTTGCACTCAATTTATTTTATCCGAAAAAAGAGAGGCCGGGAAAATATGGGGTGTGTGACATCGGTTCTTTTGCCTACCGCTTTCGCCACAGCAACCGAAGCAGCACACCGAATGCGACGACTGAGCATAGTGAGGTGTCATAATGCTACGATCTCTTCTCATATCTTCCCGGGCTATCAAAAGAATATGTCAGGATTCAGTCAGATTCACCTACACCCTCCTTTCCTGAAGAAATGGTTTGCACACCTATCGGACGTTATGTGCATGAACACGCGAATGGCACTGTTCGCAGAGGGTGATGAGGTTATCCGGTTTGTCATTGGTTGGGTCGCTATCTCTGTGATGAATGTGGAGATACTCTTCAGCGCCGCAAAGCCTGCATTGGTGTTCATCCCGTATCAGAATGACTTCCCTGAGCTGTTTCCATTCTTTCAGACCGTATTTGTCCCGCACGGTAACGATTATCAAATGACGCTTACAGAAAAGTATATCTTCCCTGCGCTCAGCATAGGGGCAGGAGTAGCAGAGACGGCGGTATGCATTTTTCCCGGGCATGTCCCTGCAGGGCGGTGTGCCTCCGGTATCAAATGAAGATAGGCTACGTTGAATTTCGATTGCTTGTTTTGGCTGGGCCATGTCTTGTTGTGATAGATTTTCCCGAGACGCCTTTTATCGTTTATCCGTGCAGGGCGAAAGTTATCGAGGTCATAGGAGAAAAATGCGAAATGCCGTCTATCCATTTCAGAATCCTGTTATCTCTTTCGTAAATGAGGCAGATGTTACGTTCAAATGAGTGTGATTGTGCCGCTTTTCATGGGATACCATCTTATATTGGCTGGGTTCTTTGTTTCATCTCCCGAAATACATCAAACATTGGCTTTTGATGTTCATTCTCCAGATTGGGGAAAGGCATACACTCAAGCTACATATGTTCAGGGTGGATTATCCGGCGTTTACTGGATATTTCTCCGTGGGGATGTTCGCCCCGAACCCCGATGTAATATTAACGCGGACAGCCAAAAAAGAGATTTTCTGAGGATAATTATTACATTTCATCTCTGAGCATGATGATGGCACCATAGTTATAGGGTTCAGAGGGATTGATCTGCATCCCGTCTTTCAGTCCGATGACATCGAGAGGATATGACTTTTTATTCATCGGATAGATACGGTCTGTCATTGATTTATACGGAATGCCCGATGAGGTGACGTCTTTATAGGACGTGATGGTAAAGTCCTTCGGCACTGCTGCATAGTTGTAGGCAAAGCCGACTATGAAGAGATTGTCTCCCTCACTTGCCATATTGCTCCCTGTCCCTTTAGCATCAATGTCAAGGCTGACATAGAGACCCAATACATTGTTCATAGGAGATGCCCGGATCTCGGTCTTGTAGTTCGGCACATTCTCTGATTTAATAATGATGGGATCGGCTACGGGCCATGGTTCTTGCATGGTGGGAACCGGAGTGTTTATGGGTGTCGGTACAATAGGACCATCGGTTGTGGTACATCCACACATGAATGCACCGAGAATGAGTGCTGATATAAGGAATAGTAACGGTCTTTTTTGGTTCATAATAGAGATCCGTTAATAGATATATACTACGTTTGTCTCCTGGTGCTGTTGCATAGTTACCAAATGTTTATTATTCATCTGTAACAAACTGGCTATCTAATGACATCCGGCGAATATCCCACTGCAATGGTTGACGGGAAAGAGATCCCGTATGACCCAGACGTCCTCAGGAGGATTCAGGAACACCCATGCTACAGCAAAGATGCATGCCATAAATTTGGGAGAATGCATCTTGCCGTTGCGCCAAAATGCAACATTCAGTGCAATTACTGTGTCCGTGACTTTGATTGTGTCAATGAAAGCCGCCCTGGCGTTTGCAGTAAGGTACTTTCTCCTGAACAAGCCCTTGTTTTGGTTCGCGAGGTGATGAATAAATTCTCCTACATCAAGGTTATCGGCATTGCCGGGCCAGGTGATCCGCTTGCCAATAAAGAGACCTTTGAGACACTTCGTCTGTTAAAAGAGGAATTCCCTGTTCCTATCAAGTGCCTTTCTACAAACGGTCTGCTCCTTCCTGAGTCCATTGACCTCCTCGAAAAGTATGACGTTGGAAATGTCACCGTAACCTTAAATGCAATTGACCCTGCAATCGGTGAGAAGATCTACTCCTTTGTTGAATGGGAAGGAAAGAAACTGCACGGGCGTGAAGGGGCAGAACGTCTTCTTGCCCAGCAGATGAAGGGCATTGAGATGGCAGTGGAACGCAAGATGCTTGTAAAGATAAACACGGTGCTTATCCCCGGTATCAATGATCATCATGTTGTTGAGATTGCAAAGAAGATGGGTCAGATGGGCGTCTATACATTCAATATCATCCCGGTAATCCCCCTGTATAAATTCTCCCACATCACTCCCCCCACCCTTGGAGACAAAAAGGCAATGCATGATGCTTGTTCGCCGTATATTCGCCAAATGGAGCATTGTGCACGCTGCCGCTCTGATGCCATAGGAAAACTGGGGAAAGATGTGCAGGATGAGATATATCGGAACTGTAGTTCTATCTGAACAACCTTTTACTATTTTTTCCTTATTTTTGCTGGTCTCTGAATTACTAGGTAGTTTATCCAAGAGTAACAATAATAAGATTCATTCAGGATACTACCCGTGTCTTTTCCATTGATTTTTTATAATGATTAAACATAGTATTACTTGCTAGATCTCATCGAATGGGTGCTGGATTACATGTATATCAATTCATCAAATATCAGTGATATTCTCGTTGTTGCAAAGTCTCTAAGCACGGGTCATAACGATCTATTCACACTTTTTTTTGCGGATAAGGATATTCCGGATATTGAAGAGTTGCAAAAAGTTCTCAGCGAGGCGGGAATCAGATTTATGGGGGGAATAACTCCCGCTCTGATCGTTGGAACAACTCTCAAATACTCTGGTACATTAATTCGCCGATATCAATGCGCTTCAGGGCCTTTCGTTGTACCCAATTTTACCACAAACGATATTCCACGGGATATTGTAGAGAATTTAGAGATGCCTTCTGCAGGTGAAGATGGTACCGTGATGATATATTTTTCCTTCCCAAATGCTTCATCACATTTCCTCCAGCAGATATATGGATTATTTGGGAACGGGGTGACGTACATTGGGTCTGGTTTGGGGTATGAGGATCTTGTCGTCCGACGTTCAGTCTTTTCAAATGAGGTGTTCTCTGATAATGCAGCTATTTTTGCGGTGCTCTCTCTTGAATGCACGGTTGCTGCCCGGCACGGTTTCATTCCGATTTCTGATCCGATGATGTTGACTGCAACAGATCTAAATCGTGTAGAGGAGATCAACTGGAAGAATCCACGGGATGAATATTTAAGGATAATAGCAGAGGAACGTCAGCAGCAGTATCCCAATAACACTCTGGAAGAATGCATTATGTTCTATCCGATGGTGTTTGAGACGGATTCTCCTGAATCAGTCTGTAGGGTAGTTACCGGGATTACGCCTGACGGTTCACTGGAATGTGGTAGTGGTGTGTCCGAGAATGCTCTCTTCCGTATTGCAAAATATTCCTACGAATCCCTTGTCGAAGCAGCAGTTTCATCCGCAGTAGCGGTAACGGAGGATTTGCAGGAGAGGCCCACGGTTCTGTTTCTGTTCAATTGTTGCTTACGTAAATTGATCACCGGGGAGAAATTTTCGCGTGAACTGGAGGCAGTAAATGAGGCACTCTCAGATAAATCAGCCTCAATTCAGATAGAGGGGATTCTTTCTCTGGGGGAAATTAGTTCAATGGGTACCGGGATGGTTGAGTGTCTGAATTTCACCAGTGTGGCGGGTCGTTTTTATGAAGACTAATCCAGTGTCTGATTTTTCAAAAAATCTTTCTATCATTAATGAACTTGCTTTTTCCATCGGGAATTCTCTTGATCTTCAGGAAAATTGTAATGCATTCTGCAGTCTCCTTTTAGCCCGGAAGAATTATTCTTTTGTCTCAGTCTGGCTTAAAAATGATATGCTGAAAAATGGAAGGAACGTTGGAGAAGCAACATGTGTCTACGCATATCCTTTGGTGATGGCAGATGTGGTGACGCTTCCTATCGACCACCCTCTCTTTGCTTTGCTTACTCATGGAAAGGCCATCTCTTATTCCTCTCTTGATGCTGAATTTACTCCGCTTATCGCAGAAAAAAGAATTTCGGGAGGGGCGTATGCTCTGTATCCTCTGGGAGATTATGGTGTTCTGAAGATCTATGTCCAGAACAGGGATGAGGCATTCAGTGCAGAAGAACTGGCACAGTTACGGAATGTAATTCGCAAATTTGCGGTGTCTGTTCAGGGTTGTCTGTCTCATCATTCGTTGGTGATGGCAGAAGAGACTCTGCGGAAAACAAATCTGAAACTTGCTCTTCTCTCCACAGTCACCCGGCATGACATTCTGAATCAGATTACGGCGGTGCTGCTCTACAAGGAACTTTTAGCAGATACCGTTGCAGCGGGAGAACCAATTGCTGCAGAGTATGCATCAGAGTTGTTTAAGATTGCTGAAATAATTGAGCGACAGATCCGCTTCACGGGAGATTATCAGGAAATTGGGGTGGAGGCACCTCAATGGCAGTGCGTCTGCCCTATTGTCAAAAAGGTGTCCCAGTTCACAGAGCTTTCTGCACTCAATGTCACATGCAATGCTGGAGATTTGGAAATCTATGCAGACCCTCTCTTTGAAAAAGTTGTCTTTAATCTGATGGAAAACAGTATCCGCCATGGGTCCCACGGTATCTCAATGGAGGTCACTTGGGTGCCTGATAACGATGGCAATATCATACTCATGTTTGCGGATGACGGTGGGGGGGTATCTGACGAAAACAAAGAGCGGATATTTGAGAAAGGTTTTGGTTCAAATACGGGATACGGTCTCTATCTCATCCGTGAGATACTGTTGCTTACCGGTATTACCATCAAAGAAACCGGCACCTTGGGCAAAGGAGCGACGTTTTCCTTAACGATTCCCCATGGTGCATGCAGGAATATCCCTCACACTGTGTGACGCACACTTTCACCCTGTTTTCTGCCTATGTCCATATATTCACCTTTCCGGATAGTTGAGTATACGCAGCAGAAAAAATAGTGTGCAACCGGCAGAGTACTGCGAACACGGCTTTCTTGCTCATTCTTTGCGTCGGCGTGAGATAGTATTTGTTGCGTTGCATCGCAGAACAGATGCGTGCCCTTGTCTCTCTCACACTAATTCGAGCTGATTTTCATCAGAGATGAGCCCTCTCTGCATGTGGCGGTGCAGGTCTTGTTCAACCTCAGTTTGCCACTTCACTCAATTTTATCCGATTTTGGCAAAAAAGAATTTAACAGTTCCAGGTATTTGAAAAATTCTCTCTCAAAATATTTCAAATTTGGGCTTAAATTTAAGACGATATTAGAATTTAGCCTCTCAAAGTTCCAATTTTCCCTCAAATATAACCCAACTATCAAATTTAATTTTGACTTTTTTGGAGATTTAGGAGCATAAAACGTTTCAATGAACCAAGTGGCAAACTTAGGGTTCAACTCCATTTCCAATCACATTTTTTGGTTGAATTATTACGAGAAAGCTGTGCTTTCACTGGCGAGATGCATCCATCAAAGCAGATTTCTAAAAAAGTGATAAAAAATTGGGGTTATTTCAGATAAAGCGCGGTTTCATCGAGAGATTCTTTGGTGTGTAGATTTT
>JAAYIO010000057.1 GCA_012523385.1 Methanomicrobiales archaeon | reverse complement strand
CCCATTATGTGGTCAACTATGATCTCATGCCATATTCACCCTACAAAAATGCCTTTTCTTTTATATCCCTGCAAAAGAGATTAATGATAGAAATGTCAGGCATGCCTGACACATGAGAATACCGGGTGGTGAAACAGAGATATGAAACTGGGTGTATTATTTTCCGGCGGCAAAGATTCCGTATATGCCACATATCTGGCCATGCAAAAAGAAGAGGTTGTCTGTCTGATATCTCTCATATCAAAAAATGACGAGAGTTACATGTTTCATACGCCAAATATTCATCTCACGTCACTCCAGGCAGAGGCAATTGGCCTTCCCCTCCTGGAATATTCCACATCAGGGATTCAGGATGAAGAACTGGAAGACCTAAAACAGGCATTATCTCTCGCTGTAGAGCAGTATGGTATTGAGGGTATTGTAACAGGAGCCCTACTCTCAGTATATCAGGCGGCACGTATTCAGAAGATCTGTGATGACCTCAGTCTCTGGTGCTATAACCCACTCTGGCATGTTGACCCGGACTGGTACATGCAGACGCTGATTGATGAGGGTTTTGAAATTATTATCTCCGGTGTTTTTTCTGCCCCATTTGGCGAAACATGGCTGGGACGACAGATTGATACGGAAGCACTTCGGCTTCTGAGACTCTACGCAGCAAAATATGGCATCACTCTTACCGGAGAGGGAGGAGAACTGGAAACGCTGGTCACGGATGCACCGTTTTTCAGGAAGAAGATCGTTGTAATAAACGCAGAATCCCACTATGCAAATTATAATGGCAGGTATCTAATCAACGCCGCAGAGGTGATAGATAAATGATCCTTCTCATTGATCTTTGCTACCGGCCGCATTCTCTTGGCGAGGATGAGTTTGTCCGGCCCATCGCAGATATCGTAAAGAGGTGCGGGTATCAGTCTGAAATGTGTCACTTTACCGAATGGGAATCAGTAGCCATGGATACCGTTGAAGCAGTGATTCTCTGCGGAACACCGCTCAGGGACACCCTGTTTAAAGAAAGGCCCGAATGCTTTACATGGATCACGGAATCGCCCGTGCCAATTCTTGGAATAGGCGCAGGTATGCAGGCACTCGTCATTGCGTATGGCGGTAACCTCGAGCCAAATTCTGAAATAGGCATGACAACCATTCGAGGCGTGTCAGACGCTGATCCAATATTTTGTGAGAAGCAATGGACTGCATATGAACTGCACCGGTTTAGCACCGTTCCCGAAAATATTTTTATGATTCTTGCAGAGTCAGACGCCTGCATTCAGGCGATTCGGCATCGGGAACACCCCATATATGGCGTCCTGTTTCACCCTGAAGTGCGTAATATTTGGGTCGTGGAGAGGTTCCTTTCTACTCATGTCTGTCATAACATAATCCCTTCGTCTGAGTAACCCCATTACGCACGCATAAATAATCTGCCAATAGATGGTTCACTACAGATGAGAAGGCTTAATTCCGGGGGAGATACTCCTCCGCAGCGAGGGAGACCCCGTAAAAGAAGATTCCTGAATAAAGATTCACAATATCGCTGTTTTGAGCCATGCTGCCATCCTGACGCAGAGGGTGGCGTGATTATACTTGAACCGGGAGAACTTGAAGCCCTCAGACTGGTTGATTTGCTGGATTATAATCAGGAATCTGCAGCAGAAAAGATGGGAATTTCCCGAAAAACACTCTGGCGTGATCTCCACGAAGGCCGCAGAAAAGTTGTTGAGACTCTTGTTGAAGGCAAACGTCTTGAGATGGCAGGGTGTGCTGATTTGGATAAAGAAAAATGTTGCATCAAAAATCATGAATGCGGATATGTAGCAAACCCATCTGCTGAGCAAAAATCCGATAATTAACTCATTTTTTCATGCGCGGGTAAGGAAGATATCCGCATAATTTCGAGCCGGAATCGCCCCGATTGTCGGTTTGAGAGATTCAAGCCAGAGGAAAAATCCTGTCATCTGAGGGGTGCGTTTACTTTCAACGCGGAAACCTCCTGATTTTCTGACAACGACTTTCAAATACTCTTTTTTACTTCGTGACCTAAGATAAATGACCGGTTCAAATTCAGGAATATCAAGCGCTATTATTATTTTTGAAAATTCCTTTGAGATTCTCTCATAATCATACGACACTCCTTTTATGAGCAGTTTTTTTCCTTGCCAGATCTCCTGTGACCCTGAGTCAAGGAGAGCGCCCAGAAGCAATTTTTTGGCAACAGGCGGCAGTTCATCTTGTTCCTGAAACTGTTCTATGGGTCTTTTAGCAATAATTTCTGAAAGAACGCGGTCACTTCGGTAGTCGTGAATTTTCTTATAGTCAAAAGGGCGGCGGGGCTGAATATCTTTCACATCAATGAGTTTTCCATGGCTGAGAGGTTTTCTTGGAACACCTTTGGTAGAAGAACAGGTCAAAAGTGTTTTTAACGTCTCACAGGGTTTTGTGACGATTAATACGCTCTCTGTTTCGCGCATCAGTTTTTTAACAACAGAAGAACGGGAGATGTCAACAGAAGAAAAAAGAACAAAAGGTACCGTTATTTGTCCGTAAAGATAACCCAGAAGTTTCTTTTTATAATTAACCTCTGCATAGAGTTCTTTTAGTTCAGTTCCAGAGGTAACAACTTCTGCAAACCCTATCTTTCCGTCACCACCAACAAAGAGCATGTCAACTTCTGCAATATCCTGACCGTTCCCACGGATGTTGATATCTCCGCGGTTAGAGAAATACAGACCATTCTGACCAAATTTTACCGGAATAGAGGGAAATGGTGCAACTGCACCCTTCCGGACGATATACCGAAGATTCGTGGATTTGCGGGAAAAATCCAGCAACATCTCATACATCAGTGATTCAAACCAGCGCCCTTCTGCAGCACGCATGGTTGAAATATCATCAGAAAAAAGTTGTGTCTTCTCGATCTTTTTCAGATGACGGATTGCCCGTATCGCCGTTGCTTTATCCGGACTACCGATTCGGAAGGATTCCTTTATCCACCTAAGAGTATTCATGTTAGACCTTTTTCGCTAGGCAATGCGGAATACAGTATAACGATATTGATATTTTATCCGTGTTGCCTGATAGTACCTTTACCTGAATACTATATTATAGTGGCGAACGTTCAGGAAATAAAACGTTTATCCATAGGATGAGTGATGCTATCCAAAGAACCCTTCCGGACTATGCAATCGGCGTTTTAGGCGGATTATCCTCAGGCGATTTCAGAATCATTATCTGACGGGTCAGACTTTTGTGAATACGCTGAGTAAATCTTTTGACAACCGTAAATTCCTTTTCCGCAAGCGTCTGGATGTTTACGTGGGTCACAATAACACACCGTCCCCCCGGCTTGACAATTCTCTGTATTTCCCGCAGTGAATCGATGTAAAGCTGATCCATAGAATCTGCCATGATACATACGGAGTGGCCATAAGGAAGGTCAGTTACGACAGAATCAACAGAGTGGTCACACAGAGGAAGTTTTGTTGCATCCGCAAGAAAGAGATCCGCATCTGGGAGGTTTTTACGGCATCCCTCAATCATCATCGGGTCCATATCGCTCCCGATGATCTTCATGCCACAGAGTTCTGCCTCTAAAAGAACGCCACCCGTCCCACAGAACGGGTCACAGATAATATCACCCACTTTTGCCTGAGAGAGATTCACCAGAGTACGGGCTGTTATCGGCATCATCACACCGGGGTGAAAGAAGGGTCTCTTCATTGGATTTCTGCACTGATAACTCCCTCGGTCAATGGTGAGAATAACCCTGCCAAAATAGCAAGCGCTCGCGGTAATAATCGCCCGATATTCTACCTCTGGTGCATTCAACGATACCGGGCCTTTTATATTGCTCCCTATAAGCCTTTCAAGCGCGAGCTGTGATAGTTCAGGACTTGCATCCTCCATCTTTCGAACACGTGCAGCAAACGTCTGTTCGGTGGTAATGGACAGTGTTTTGAGCATAGAAACGATACTGGATTCATCCGGGTCACACCTGCCCAGATATTCCATAACCGTATGTGCCATGGCAAGTTTGCTACAGGCTTTGGGGTCGGGGCATTCAGCGATTGCCACCTGGGTTCCCTGTTCTTCAATGCAGGCAAATGTTTCAACTTCTGCAAACGGAAGTTCAGGATGCTCTCCAGAGAGCTCAAAAATGCATTTCATATACGGGTATAATTCTACTGCATCTAAAGAGATAACTGCTTTGGAACGGGTACCAGGAGGCGTATCTGAATATATACCGCTACGAAATTAAAAATAAAGAATTGGGATTATTTCATTTTGTCTTTTAGATCCTTAAAAAATCCCTTTGAGCCCGCTCCGGATTCTTTCTTTCCTTCCAGTTCCAGAATCTTTTCATAGAGCTCTTTCTCTTGTGCATTCAGACGTTTGGGAATGGCGATCTTTATTCTGACAAGGAGGTCTCCCGGTCTTCCCCGCCGGCGAACACCCTCTCCGGAGATCTTGAGTGCGGTATTATACTGAACACCCGCAGGCTCTTTCACATCACTCTTTCTGCCATCGATTGATTCAATGGTGCTCATTGATTCAAGCGTTGCGTGTGCGGGAGTAATGTCAGCACTTGTCTCAAGATTGTCACCAATACGGCTGAACTGAGGATGTGCGACAACGTGCATCTCAATATAGAGGTCACCATTCGGGGCACCTGCATCCCCTGCTTCACCGTATCCTTCCATCCTCAAACGATTACCGCTGTCAACACCCGCGGGAATATTGACGGTAATAGTCCTCTTCACCCGTGAATGACCGCTACCATTGCATGTTTTGCAGCGTTCTTCAGGAATCCGGCCGGACCCGCTACATTGTGAACAGGTTACCATACTGACAAACTGACCGAATGGCGTATTGTTAGCGCGACGTTCCTGACCGCTCCCTCCACACCGGGGGCATACATTCGTCTTTTTCGTTGCACTGCCGGTTCCGCCACAGTCTGTACAGGGCTCATTATGCATCACATCGATGTCCCTGTCGACGCCAAAGACGGCATCCCGCAGGCTGATTTGGATACGCATTAAAAGGTCAGACCCACGCTGGGGGCCACGGGGGCCTCGTGAGCCCCCACCGAAGAATGAATCAAAGATATCCCCGAATCCGCCAAAGTCTGCATTGAAGCCACTGGATCCGTAGCCACCGCCCTGATAGGATCCTTTTGACGCACTGGTATAGGTATCATGACCCATCTGATCATACTGGGCCCGTTTCTGCCTGTCAGAGAGGACATCGTAGGCTTCATTGATGTCTTTGAACTTCTCTTCTGCGCCCTCCTCCTTGTTAATGTCCGGGTGAAATTTCTTTGTCAGACTCCGGTATGCACGTTTGAGTTCCTTTTCATCGGCATTACGCGGAACGTTAAGGATGTCATAGTAATCTTTCCCGGACATCCTGCTCACTCTTTCTTATCTTCGTGGACTTCATAATCTGCATCGACAACCGAGTCATCGTCTTTTGCAGATGCCTGAGTATCGCCTGTTTCACCGCTTGCCTGTGCTGCAGCCGACGCTTCCTGATACAGCCGGATGGTTACAGTATAGACAGCTTCTGTGAGTGCTTCGGTTTCCGTCTTGATGACCTCTATATCATCGCCTTCAATGACGGCTTTCAGCTTTTCAACAGCTTCTTCAATGGATTTCTTTTCTGCTTCGGTGATCTTGTCTGCAGAATCCTTTAAGAGTTTTTCTGAGGTGAAGACCGCCGTATCAGCGTTATTGTGGATTTCAATCTCTTCACGCTTCTTCTTGTCCTCTTCCTCAAACTCCTTGGCAGTGTTGACCATCTTTTCAATATCATCATCAGAGAGATTGCGGTCACCGGAGATGGTGATGGTCTGCTTGTTTCCGCTTCCGAGATCTTTTGCTGAGACATTGATGATGCCGTTTGCATCGATATCGAATGCCACCTCAATCTGCGGGATACCCCGGGGTGCTGGTGGGATACCAGTTAGCTGGAATTTCCCAAGGGTGAAGTTGTCTTTTGCAAGTGCCCGTTCGCCCTGTACGACATGAATCTCCACACTGGTCTGCTTATCTGCAGCAGTCGTAAAGATCTGGCTTTTTCGTGTAGGGATGGTGGTATTTCGTTCAATGAGTTTTGTGGCAATCCCGCCCATGGTTTCAATGGAGAGGGTGAGTGGCGTAACATCAAGGAGAACGATGTCCTTTGTTTCACCGGTTAATACTCCACCCTGAATTGCAGCACCGAGTGCCACACATTCATCGGGATTAATCCCTTTGTCAGCTTCCTTTTTCAGAATCTCTTTGACCTTTTCCTGTACCAGTGGCACACGGGTGGAGCCGCCAACAAGAAGGACGTGATCGATGCCACTTGCCGTGAGACCCGCATCGCTAAGCGCCTGCTTTACTGGGCCCAGTGTTTTGTCTACGAGACTTCCAATAAGCTGTTCAAACTTTGCACGGGTCAGGTCAATGTCAAGGAATTTGGGCCCTGCTGCATCGGTGGTGATGTAGGGGAGGTTGACATTGGTCTTCTGAAGCGTCGAAAGCTCCTTTTTGGCATTTTCCGCCGCATCGCGGAGACGCTGCATGGCCATGGGGTCTTTTGAGAGGTCGATACCTTCCTTCTTTTTGAACTCTTCAATAAGGTATTTTACCACACGCTCATCGAAGTCGTCCCCACCGAGGAGGTTATCTCCGGCGGTTGCCTGTACCTCAAAGACACCGTCGCCAAGGGTCATAATGGAGACATCGAATGTACCGCCACCAAGGTCGTAGACAAGGATAGTAGCTTCTTCCTCTTTGTCAATGCCGTAGGCAAGAGCACTTGCGGTGGGCTCATTGATGATACGCATAACTTCAAGACCGGCAATCTTTCCTGCATCTTTGGTTGCCTGGCGTTGGGAGTCATTGAAGTAGGCAGGCACCGTGATGACGGCTTTGTTTATCTTTTCACCGAGGTATGCTTCTGCATCAGTCTTCATCTTCTGAAGAATCAGAGCGGATATTTCCTGTGGCGTGTATTCCTTGTCATCAATCTTTACTTTCTTTGTTGAACCCATGTCACGTTTGATAGACAGGATGGTTCGACCAGGATTTGCTACTGCCTGACGTTTTGCGACATTGCCAACCAGTCGTTCTCCTTCTTTAGAGAATGCAACAACGGATGGTGTTGTCCGTCCTCCTTCTGCATTAGGAATAACGACGGATTTCCCGCCTTCCATGATCGACATGCAGGAGTTTGTTGTACCAAGGTCTATTCCAAGAATTTTCTCTGATGCCATAATTTTTACTCCTCTGTTGTTTTTCCCTGTGAAACTGCGACTCTTGCGCAGCGGATTACTTTGTCTTTTCTGCAATACCCCGATTCGATCTCGTCAATGACGATGCCATCAGGAGCATTAGAAGGCACATATGCCACTGCTTCCTGTGATTCCGGGTCAAACGGAAGATTCAGACACTCGATTCGGGTAATTTCATGACGATCCAACATAGATTCAAGCAGTTTGTGAATCTGTTTGAGACCTTCACGAAGATTTTTTTCGTCTGATGCCAGTGCACGTTCGATGTTGTCAGCAATGACCAACACATCACGGGCCAATTGTTCTACAGCACGGTTTGAACGTTGCTCGGATTCCTTGGAGGCACGTTTCCTGTAATTTTCGAAATCGGCAGCAAGACGCAGATAACGGTTTTTTTGCTCATCAAACTCTTTTTTGAGTTCAAACAGACGTTCTGCGTCTGTTGATGGAGTCTGATTAGTATCTGCCATATCAGAGGACCGGGTGTCATCCGAAGGTGCAGATTTTTCATCTTTTTTCAGGTCCGGTTTTTCTGTCATTATTACCTCTGCCGAGTGGCATTTAGTGATTGGTATACTTAATTTATGGCTAGCCGTTCTATATATAGTTATGGTATTTTACAAAGTTTTAATTCCCGCCAATATCCTTCAATTTCAAAAAATGGGAGGTTATCGTTTATTTTTCGGTTTTATAGATCTCTGAGAGTTTATTTGAATGCCACTCTCATTCATCAGTTCCACCATTTTCGGTGGCGCACTCTTCCAGCGCCACCATCCGCATTTCATAGCCTCGTCAGATATATGCTCCTTTTGAGCGTATTTCGCAAGGATCTTCTCCCATTCGCGAGTCCGATCATGATAAAGTTCCCGCGTAATCTCATATTCAGATTCAAGCATGGCAGGACACATCCAGCACCCAACGCGCTCGAATCCCATTTCGTATAATGGATTTATCGAGAGTTCCCTCCACCAGATATACAGGAATACTTCAAGTGCCCTCCATCCACGGATAGGGGATAAATTGATCTGTCCGGAATAATAGGGATTTACGGCAACGCCGGGCAGTCCCGCCCGTGCAAATGATTCATACCAGCGGTTTCCCTGAACAGTCACACATTCCCCACAGGTCTCTCTCCATTGCCGTACCGGTTCAAGTTTTAGCCACTCACAGCACCATCGATCATCTTTTGCAGGAACACCATTTATACTGAGTCCTTCCTGAAAATCTCTACCCCTGAGCGTCAATGGGATAGCGAGTGACTTGACAAATTCAGTGGTTTCAGGAAATTCAAGCCCGGTATCAATATAGTAGCAGTCGGTGACACCTGCTTTCCGGGCGAGTTCGCGGACAACGACACTGTCTTTCCCGCCGGAGAAGGCAACATTGCACTCAGGACGCCTGTCCTTCTCCATTTTTATGAACCGTATGGCATGCCGTTCCAGATTTTTGAGATGAGGTTTGTTACAGCGTATCACCTGCTCACGGTCGGGGTCAGGAAGTGTTGCGGGTCGGGGTCTCCCCAGACTTTTTACCTTTACTTTATTATTTCGTAACCATCCGGTTCCGTATCGCCCGTTAGCATGAACGATAACCGGCCCATCGGTGAGATCTGATCTGCAGGCGACATTTTTGCCACCGAGGTGACGGTTTGCTCCATCTGCTACCTCATCAGTGATATCAACGATGCCTTTCGTGACCTCAGAAATAACAAACGGAAGGGCATCAGGGGTGAGTTCTATGGTATATTCCCGCAGAAGCGGATCAAATGTCAATCGGGCAAACTGGACACCGTTTGCGATTATAGTGTCTGTCCGATCAATACCTCCCGATTTATTGAGGAGAAGGATTTGGGGGAGGGTTTCAATACCAAATCGGGTATTGAGGTAGGTTAGGATGACATTCCGGTCATGCTCAAGAGCAGGACGGACATCATGCGGTCGCGTGAGAGGTATCTCATATCCTGATGCTCCGCATCCGCAGGTAGATGCTATAAGGGGGACGTTACAGTCCGGACACCAGAACAGACTTGTTCGAAATGGTGGTTCTCGAATGGAGGGTTTCATACAATGGTATAATGTATGGTGTTCTCACGCAAAAAATACGTGTTATAGGTACTGACACAGGTCATTAGTTTTTTCTTATCTTACGCCGATAGTTTGCCCATGAAAACTGCACTTCTTTCTGTGTGGGACAAGACGGGGATTATTGAACTTGCCCGGTTCCTGTCTGAGTCAAACATTGCAATTCTAAGTTCAGGAGGGACAGGAAAGGCCCTTGCAGAAGCAGGGATTCCATTTACAGAAGTATCTGCGTATACCGGTTCTCCTGAGATGATGGACGGGAGAGTAAAAACCCTGCATCCAAAGATTCATGGCGGACTTTTGGGCAGGAGAGGGAAAGACGAACAGGTGATGCTCGAGCAGGGTATCGGGCCAATTGATCTCCTTGTCGTTAACCTCTATCCCTTTGAAGAGATGGCAAAAAAGAACCTCACTCTTCCTGAACTCATTGAATTTATCGATATTGGCGGCCCGGCAATGATCCGTTCTGCTGCAAAGAACTTCCATGATGTCGCTGTCATAATTGAGCCATCGGATTATCCGAAAATAATGAAACAAATAAAAGAAGGAGGCCTGTCAGAACAAGACCGCCTTTACCTTGCACGGAAAGTCTTTGCACGAACCGCATCGTACGATGCGGCAATATCCAATTATCTATACCGTATTGATCAGGAGTTCCCCGAGGTTTATACCTTCCAGCTGAAAAACGGCCGTGAACTCCGCTATGGTGAAAATCCCCACCAGAAAGCGGCAGTCTATGGCAATAGTGGCATTGCAGGGCAGATATCGCTTCAGGGCAAACAGATGTCCTATAACAATTACCTTGATGCAGATGCAGCAACTGCCCTTCTGCGCGAATTTGATACGCCCGCCGCAGTCATTGTAAAACATAACAACCCCTGTGGTGCTGCAACAGGAGATGCCCTCCTTTCCGCATATCTCCGTGCCCGTGACACAGACCCCGTATCAGCATACGGTTCAGTCGTTGCCTTAAATCGTGTCGTAGAAGATGATGTCGCAGAAGAACTCGCTTCAACCTTTGTCGAGGTCGTCATTGCACCGGGATATACCGACTCTGCACGCGAGATCATGAAAAGAAAAGAGAACATGCGGATGCTTGTCATACCGGAGATTGAGCATGCACCCTATGTCCGCTCCATCAGTGGAGGGGCCCTTATTCAGGTATCTCCCGAATCTATCACCGACAACTGGAGTGTGGTGAGTGAGCGTGAACCAACCGCCGGAGAGTTTGATGCAATGAAGATGGCGTGGAAGGTCTGTCAGCACACAAAAAGCAATACCATGATCTTTGCAGACGCCACCGCCACCATTGGTATCGGGGCAGGTCAGATGAGTCGTGTTGATGCCGCAAAGATTGCAGTCGATAAAGCCCTGTTTTCTCTTGAAGGCACCGCTGTTGCATCTGATGCATTTTTGCCATTCCCTGATGCGCTCGAAGAAGCAGCAAAGGCGGGTGCAACCGCACTGATTCAGCCGGGCGGTTCCATCCGGGATCAGGAAGTGATTGATGCGGCAAACCGTCTGAATATAGCCATGATCTTTACCGGCGTCCGGCATTTCAGACATTAATTCTCTTTTTCTCGAATTGGAATATAGCAAAAGATTATATCAGATTCAGATAAATACCTGAATGGGTGTATTACCTATGAGTGGTCGTTTTATTTGTCGATAAGCCCCGTTTTTTTGACACTACCCTAAGGGATGGTGAGCAGACACCGGGTGTCACGCTGACTCCTGAGCAAAAGTTTGAGATCGCGTGTGCGTTGTCTGATATTGGAGTACATGTTATAGAAGCAGGTTCAGCTGCCGCCTCAGAAGGAGAGCTTACCGCAATCCGGTTGATATCTGATGCAGGTCTTGGAACGGAGTGTTGCACCTATGTGCGGGCACTTCCGTATGATATTGACCTTGCAGCAGATGCAGGAGCTGATTCCGTTCACCTCGTAGTTCCGGTGAGCGATCTGCATATAATAGAAAAAATGCGCAAGACCCGTGAGCAGGTATATACGATGGCAATGTCTGCCGTTGAGTATGCTAAAGAGCGGGGGCTTGTGGTTGAACTATCCGGCGAGGATGCCTCCCGTGCGGATCAAACATTTCTTAATCATCTGTTTACTGATGGTGTTGCCCATGGAGCAGATAGACTCTGTTTCTGCGATACCGTGGGGATTTTAACACCGGAAAAGACGGCGGAGTATGTCCCTCCGTTAACACGTATTGCACCTCTCAGTATTCATTGCCATAATGATCTGGGGTTTGCCCTTGCAAACACCATCACCGCGCTAAAATCTGGTGCATCATGTGCGCATACAACCGTGAACGGTCTGGGTGAGCGTGCAGGCAATACGCCGTTTGAAGAGGTCGTGATGTCGCTTGAAGTGCTGTATGAAAAGCCTACCGGCATTAAGATGGAGAAGATATACGCGCTTTCAACCCTTGTGTCACGCCATACGGGCATTGATCTTGCGGCAAACAAGGCCATTGTTGGTTCCATGGCATTTACCCACGAGAGTGGGATTCATGCACACGGGGTGCTCAGGAACGCACGGACGTATGAGCCTGTGCCGCCGGAGATGGTTGGAAGAACCCGGAGGATAGTGCTTGGTAAGCACTCCGGAAGTGCCTCTGTTGAGGCTTCTTTAACAGAGTTAGGGTATACTGTAACATCCGAACAGCTCGCAGGAATCCTCTCACGGGTAAAGAAACTCGGAGAGGAAGGAAAGCGGGTAACAGATGCAGACCTGATGGCGATAGCAGATACAGTTCTCTTACTGGTATGTGCTCCGGTGATCAGTATGCGTCAGTTCTCTGTGGTCTCCGGCAACCGTTCAATTCCTACTGCCTCCGTAACGATGGTAGTGAACGGTGTCGAGAAGACCGGTGCTGCTACCGGGAACGGGCCGGTTGATGCAGTCATTAAGGCATTGCAGGATTTGGTCTCCGATGTAGCAGATATCCGCCTTGAGGACTTTCATGTGGATGCGATCACCGGAGGTGCAGATGCACTGGTAGATGTAACCGTTAAATTGAGGAAGGGCGGTAAAGTAATTACCTCCCGGGGCGCTCGAACAGACATTATTACCGCAAGTGTTGAAGCTGTAATTTCCGGGATGAACCTATTAATGAGGGAAGAAAATGAAAAGCGGGGCTAAAATACTTATTGAGAGCCTGCTGCACGAAGGGGTGGACACCATTTTTGGCTACCCCGGCGGCACCGTTCTGCCGATATATGATGAATTATATGATTCCCCCCTCCGGCATATTCTTGTTCGCCACGAACAGGCAGCGGTTCACGCAGCAGACGGATATGCCCGGGCAAGCGGCAGAGTCGGGGTGTGCCTCGCCACCTCCGGGCCGGGTGCCTGTAATCTGGTTACAGGAATCGCCACCGCCTATATGGATTCTGTTCCGCTTGTGGCAATTACCGGACAGGTTCCCACAACCCTTCTGGGAAATGATGCATTTCAGGAGTCTGACATCACCGGGATTACGCTTCCCATCACCAAACACAGCTATCTGGTGAATAAGGCAAGTGAACTTAGAAGTATTGTTCATGAAGCCTTCTACATCGCAGGTACCGGACGCATGGGGCCGGTGTTAATCGATCTGCCCAAGGATGTACAGACCGACCTTGTCGCTGATACAGAACCTGTTCCCGATAAAATAGTGATACGGGGATATCAGCCAACAGTGCAGGGGCACCCGAAACAGATTGAAAGAGCGGTCAGTATGATAACGGCTGCAGAACGGCCGGTTATCTATGCAGGAGGCGGTGTGATCGCGTCCGGTGGTAGTGCAGAATTGATACGTCTTGCAGAGACCCAGATGATTCCTGTCACCACCACTTTGATGGCGCTTGGAGCTATTCCCGCCCACCATCCCATGAACCTTGGTATGCTGGGGATGCATGGAACGCAGAGTGCAAACTATGCCGTAACGGAGTGTGATCTTCTCATCGCAGTCGGTGCACGGTTTGATGACCGCGTAACAGGAAGACTCGAATCCTTTGCCCCAAATGCACAGATCATCCATATCGATATTGACCCTGCTGAGATTGGTAAAAATAAGCCGGTCACTCTCCCCATTGTAGGGGATGTAAAGCAGGTCTTAACAGAGATAAATCTGAAACTGACGGAAAATCGGGTCGGGGGTTCATGGAACGACCGACTTGCTGTATGGAAACAGCAATCCATACCCTCAGGAGGAAAAGATAACGGTCTTCTACTCCCTCAGTTTGTCGTTAAAACACTCTCTGATATTCTCGGTGATGAAGGCGTTATCGTGACAGAGGTGGGCCAGAATCAGATGTGGGCCGCACAGTATTATGCATTTTCGCGTCCGCGTCAGTGGATTACATCAGGTGGTCTTGGCACCATGGGATACGGTTTCCCTGCAGCAATCGGCGCCAGTATGGCCTGTCCCGATAAGACGGTTGTTGACATTGCAGGGGATGGGAGTATCCAGATGAATATTCAGGAGCTTGCAACCGTTGTTCAGTTCAATATTCCGGTAAAGATCATGATCCTGAACAACCAGTACCTCGGGATGGTGCGTCAGTGGCAGGAACTGTTCTATGACCGGCGGTATTCCTATACCGAAATGTCTGCGGTTGATTTTGTGGCGATTGCAAAGGCATACGGTGTGCCGGGCATCTGTGTCACCGACCCTGCAGATGTCAAGGATGCAATCCAGCAGTCACTTGACTATGACGGGCCGTTTTTGCTTGACTTCAGAATTGAGCGCGAAGAAAATGTGATGCCAATGGTTCCGGCAGGTGCTGCCATCAATGAGATGATTTTGGAGGATAAGAGATGAAATCCCATACCATCTCGATTCTGGTAGAGAACCGTCCGGGTGTCCTCTCCCGTGTGGCAGGTCTTTTCACCCGCCGGGGTTTTAACATTGAAAGTCTTGCCGTAGGAACCTGCGAAGAGCCCGGGATGAGCAGAATTACTGCTGTGGTGATTGCAGATGATGAGATTATTGAGCAGGTGAAAAAACAGCTGAATAAACTCATCAATGTGATCAAGGTGATTGACATCACTGATACAGAACACGTGGCCCGTGAAATTGCTCTTATTAAGGTCGCGGCGGAACCCGGTGCATCGCGTGCTGAAGTAATGCAGCTTGCAGATAATTTCCGTGCACGCATCATCGATGTCGGAACGCGGTCGGTCATTCTTGAAATGACGGGTGATACGAGTAAGATTGATGCACTGGTTCAATTACTTTGCCCGTATGGTATCAAAGAACTGGTGCGAACCGGAAAGATTGCGATGCCGCGCGGTTCAAAGACAATTTCCCCGAAAAAATAATAAATTTTTCTTTTTTTGGCATGAACCAACCGTCAAATCTGAGAATATCGATCGTGTTATATGTTAGCATGCTACACAGTATCATAGCAATATGTTTGGATTACCGCTAATAACGATAGTGTCTGTGGGCTGTGGCCTTGCAGTTTCTTATGCACTCCTCATCTGGTGGGGTTTGCACTTCAGAGGGGATGAGCCCGATGTCTGATCTTGTTACGATTGGCATAATTGCCTTGTACGGCATCATGCTCATCGGTATCGGAGGATGGGCCTCAAAGAAGATTCATAATACTGAGGATTACATTCTTGCGGGTCGTTCTCTCGGGTTCTGGGTCTTCACCATTTTAATGGTGGCATCGGTCTGTTCCGGAATGACGCTTGTGGGCGTCAGTGGATTTGGTTATTTATCCGGATGGCCGGGTATCTGGGAACAGATTTTTGTCCCGCTGGCCGCATCCTTTGCGATCGTTGTCTTTGGCGCAAAACTGCATACGGTCTCGAGAAAAACCGGCTATATGACTGTCGAGGACTACCTTGCTCACCGCTTTGAAAGCCCGCGGACCGTACGGGGGCTTGCTGCGGTGTCAGGGATTGTAGTATCTCTTATCTACCTTGTCGGTCAGTACACTGCAATCAGCCTTGTTTTAGTCTGGCTCTTTCATATTCCGCATATTACCGCGCTCATTATATCAGCCGTTATTATTACAATATACACCGTTATTGGCGGGATGTACGCAGTGTCATGGACCACACTGATTCAGGGTATCATTCTGATTGGAGGGGTGATCATCATGGCACCCATGGTCATCATCTCTGCCGGAGGTTTGACTCAAATTAACGAAGTGCTCGCATCGATTGATCCGAATATGGTGCAGCCTTTCTACCCGTCGGCATACGCAGCATATGCTTACTGTACACCTGAATTTTTGTTTTCATTTGGTGTACTTCTGATAGTAGGTCTTGCCTGTGCCCCGCATGTAATAAATAACATTCTCGCTGCAAAAGAGACCAAATTCTTCCGCTGGTCTCCCTTAGTGGCATTTAGCATTTATCTCGTCGTGATGTTGTTGGTAAAGTTTACCGGATTCGCGGTGCGGACATTGGTTGAGGAGGGAAAACTGATACTGCCTGATGCCGTGAATGCACAGGATTTTGCGTTCATGTATGGGGTAGAGTATGCCATGCCAAACGTAATGATCTGGGCAGTCTTTGCCGTGATTGTGCTTGCGGCAGTGATGTCAACGACAGACCGGTTGATGCTTACTATCGGCACCCTGTTTTCCTGGGATGTCTACCGGAATCTCTTAAAGCCAAAAGCATCTGACCGTGAAGTGCTGAAAGTGAGTCAAATTTGTGTAATCATTGCAGCGGTTGTGTCACTTTATCTTGCGATAAATCCGCCTGAGATGCTTGCATGGCTTATCTGGATGGGAATCGGCGTTATGCTTGCAACCTTTGCCGTTCCACTCTTAGCCGCACTCTATTGGCGGCGGGCAAATAGCGCCGGTGCCATCGGGAGTATGGTAGCAGGGCTCATTGGATCCGCCATCTTTGGCTATTACCACCAGTTTGTGGCACCACTTCCGATGCATTTCAGTATCTATGCACTTGCTCTTGCAATTGCTGCAATGGTCGTATTCAGCCTCCTGACCCCGAAGAACAGTGAAGAAGTGCTGGATGCTACTCTGACCGGACCATTCATTCAGCCAAAATAATTTTTCCCTGCCTTTTTTATGTCTCGGCGGCATACTATTGCTATTGTGACGACAGCGATAATCGGTGGCGGACTTACCGGTGTCACGCTTGCAAGACTCCTTTCCCAGCAGGGTGAAGATGTAGTCATTCTGGAGCGTGAAGACACATACGGGGGGCTCTGCCGTTCCCATACAGAACATGGATTTACGTTTGATGACGGAGGTTCTCATATCATATTCTCACGTGATGCTGAGGT